>NZ_DCSO01000114.1:40024-48026 GCF_002325665.1 Methylophaga sp. UBA1464 | reverse complement strand
AATATTGATCTCATAGGGTTTTTTGATGCCATTTTCCGCGGCACGCCAGGAGATTTCACCACCAAATCCCTGCATGGTTGAAATCAGTGCAGCGATCTCATTATCAGTCAATAATCCTTCAGCAGGACGCAAGCCAATACCGTCATGAGAGGCAATAAAATTAAAATAAGCCGTACCATTCTGAGCCGGCGGCATACTCATCAGCCATTGGCGTAAATAACGGCAGTTCCCACTAATCAACGTATTTAATAATAGTGGTGGTAATGAGAAGTTATAAATCCAATGTGCTTCATTGGCATTGCCGAAATAACTCAGATTTTCCCGGTTCGGAATATTGGTTTCAGTAATGATCACGGCATCACTCTGTGCCTGCTCAATCAATAAGCGCAGCAATCGGATCAGCTCATGTGTCTGGGGAAGATTAAGACAATTGGTTCCAGCCTGTTTCCATAAAAATGCCACAGCATCCAAACGAAACAGGCGAACTCCCTGATCCAGATAAAAGCGAATAATCTTTACAAAGGTTTTCAATACTTCAGTATTACGAAAATCAAAATCCACCTGTTCATGACTGAAAGTACACCAGACATGTTTAATACCTTGAGCCGTTTCAGTTTGTCTTAACAGTGGCGTAATACGTGGACGCACAACCAGAGAAACAGGGGTATCCGCCTCACAGGTATAAAAAAAATCGTGACCTTCACCCTGACCGGCAATAAAGTTCTGAAACCATTGGCTGCTGCTTGAACCATGATTAATGACCAGATCAGCCATCAGCCGATAATCTTTTGCGATGGCATTAATATCTCCCCAGTCACCCAATTCCGGATTGACCTGAAAAAAATCTTTTACCGCAAAACCATCATCACTGCAGTACGGAAAAAACGGCAGGATATGCACGGTATTAATGCAATCCGCAAAATAATCGTCCAAAAAATGTTTAAGTGTCTGTAGGGGGGATTCACCCGTTTTTAACACACTGTTGCCGTAGGTGATCATGGCAATATCACTGGCCTGCCATTTATTCTGATGTGGCTGAGGGGACTGTGCCTCAGGGTTTACCCGCATAATGGCTAATAACTCATTGGTCAGGGCAGCAAGCATTTCAGGGTCTTTAAGCTCGCCATACACAGTGTTCAGGTGATAAAGCACATTTTGAAATACAGCTGGCCGTTCAGATGTTGATGTCATGGTCATCCTTTAACCGGAAAATTCCTGATAGTCGTCTTCCACCGCCTGATAGATGCGTCCAAAAATATCCGGCAAAGCACTTTGCACCCGGTTCCAGCTGGGGATGAAAGGTGTTTCCATCGGGTTTTCCAGAAAAATCTGTCCGGCATCCATGATATTTCGGGCAAACATTTCCACCGAGGCTTCTTCCTGATGAATATCGAATTTCAAGCCATTCATTACGGCATCGTTTCGATAGGTTTCTACAAAATCCAGTGCGATTCGATAATAGGTGGCTTTGATACTGCGGAAATGTTCAGGACTGAACACGGTGCCTTTGGTGGCAAGTTTACGGAATAATGCTTTAGCAATATCTATCGACATCTTCGACAAACCGCCTTGCTGATCTTCGGGAGACAGATCCTGGTGTTTGTGGTCATAAATATCGGCAATATCTACCTGACATAATCGGTTATTGGCATAGTTTCGATGCATTTCAGATAACACACCGATTTCCAACCCCCAGTCACTGGGGATACGGATATCGCTTAACACATCACGGCGGAACGAAAACTCGCCGGCCAATGAATAGCGAAAGCTATCCATATAATCGAGATAATCACTCGGCCCCATGACCGATTTCAACGCCCTTAACAGGGGAGTAATTAATAAACGATTCACCCGACCGTTCAGTTTTCCTCCGGAAACCCGCGCGTAATAACCTTTACAGAATTCATAATTGAACATTGGATTGGCAACAGGATAAATCAACCGGGCGAGCAGTTCAGTGTTGTAAGTGACGATGTCACAATCATGTAAAGCAATTGATTCAGCTTTACCTGAGGCTAAAATATAGCCCATGCAATACCAGACATTGCGCCCTTTCCCAGCTTGATGCGGAGCCAGATTCAAAGCCTGCAATTCAGCATCAATAGCGCTTAATCGTGGTCCGTCATGCCACATTATCCGATGATGTTGTGGCAGATCATTAAAAAATGCCAAAGCATGTTTAAACTCATCAGCATTGGCCCGATCCAGACCAATCACAATTTCTGACAGATACGGGACGGTTCTTAATTGTTGCACAATCGCTGGAAGAGCTTCACCTTGCAGCTCTGAGAATAAAGAAGGTAATAATAATCCCATCGGCCGTTGCTGACTGAACTGCAATAGATCCTGTTCCAGATCAGCCAGATGACGATGCGTCAGATTATGTAGCGTTGTAATAATGCCATTTTGATGAAAGTCTGCCATGGTGGCCTCTTGTAATTTTAGTGCACGAATGCCGTGCTTATATGCAGCTGTTGCAAGACTTGCTGTACACCTTCTGCCCACCCACGCGGCCCGCAATGTGAAGCCTGCATGACATTGTTATGGCGCGTTAAGGAAGGTAATGAATTGACGGGTGAAGGAATTAATAAAGCCATGTCCGCGGTTTCCAGCATGGCGACATCATTCTGGCTATCACCGATCGCCAGACTGGTAAAACGTTTATCCGGGCAAAAATGTTCGTAAACCTGTTTCAACCATTGAATGGCGCAACCTTTGTCGCATTGTCCTGAAACATGTAAAAAGCGACCGCCAATCAAAACTTGAGCACCACGTTTACGGACTTCTTCAATAAATTGTTTTTGTTTACCCGGATTGCCATGCCATGCCAGAGCTTCACCGTATTGTCTTCTGGCAGCGCGGGCCGCGGCATGCACATCTAAACCGGTCATGGCGATAATGCCGTCAATTCCTGCCTGGGCAAACGTGGTGAAGTCATCATTGAATAAAGGTTTAACCGAATTAATTATGGATTGCCAGTGAGCGCGTGGTTGTACAAATTCTTTTATCCAGTACTTACCGGAGGTTTTGGTATCGGCTGGCTGGCTCGGGAAATAATTCACCGGAATAAACACTGCAGCCCCGTTTTCACAGATAAAAGGATGAAGATTATCCAGTGATTCACTGATCTGTTCGATTTCAGACTGGGTTTTGCTGCTGACAGGAATGAGTGGTATTTGCAGCTGTTTAAGTTTTGCCAGTACCGGGTCGGCTTCATCATGACGATAATTATGATGATCCAGCAGGCTACCATCCAGATCGGTAAACACCAGCAAAGAGGCCTTAGGACATGATGCCTCTGGCACAGATTGTTTAGGACGCTTCAAGGCCACGATATCCCTTTCTATATTGAGTTCAAATACATAGTCCATTTGTTCAGGCAATGTATCCAGACAGTGCTGGGTGACCCGCTGGTAATACTGAACAAACCGTGCGATATCATCAGCATCCATGATTTTATTGTTCACTGTACTGACTGTTTGTTGCAGCTTTTCTTCCTGTTCCAGACGCCAGTCATACACACAATCAAAATTAGGTGCCTTAAGCATGATCCAGCTATCCACCCGTTGAAAAAGGGCAGGATATTCCTGTTCAAGCTTTTCATTCACAAAACGTCGCCAGTAAACATCGGGATCTTCACTTTGTTCCAGCAGATTCATTGGTTCCGTTAATACATCTTCTGGTTGGGGACAGGCGCCCATGCACCAGCCTTCCAATACAATAAACTTTGGTGCGTATTCCAGTACCGGCCATTGCTCAACAGGAAAACGATCATCATGTGCTTTATCAAACCGTGGAATCGCAACATTTTTTCTTTCCGAGAGCAATTTATCTATAGTTGCTAATGCCAGTTCAACATCATGCGTTCCGGGCACGCCGCGAGTCGCTAATAAAGGATGAACGGTATTGGCTAAATCAATTCGTTGCTGATGCGTGAGATAAAAATCGTCTAAGGATAAAGCGATAGCGGATTGATGATGCTGGGTAGTCAGCAAATGCACTAAACATTCAGCAAGTGTACTTTTACCGGAGCCTTGCGCACCATGGATACCGATGATTATGGGGCGTTTTGCCCTTTTTTGGTGCAAAATCAATTCATCAGTGATGACGCTAAACCAGTCATCAATTTGTTTTGCATAGTTGGCTGAGAGCTGATGCGTACTCAGGAAATTCTGAATGTTTGTAGAAGGATTGACCATCACCATTGCCTGTTCCAATCGATATTGAAACAGCCTGACGCAACATTCATACCGATAGTGTGAAATTTTCCTCAACGTTAAGTATGAGCCTAAATAATGCGTATTGCTTCTATCGGCTTTTAAACCATTCTGAATCCCGATTAATCCAAATTGAAATTCATCAAATGCAATCGGCTGTTTGAGTATGGATATTTTTCATGGGAGATATTCGGCTCGGACAATTTATTCCTGGTCATTCAGCTTCTTGATTTTTACAGAGCGTCAACAACGTCGACATAACCGCAAAAAAAAAGGGTAAACCCGAAGGTTTACCCAAAGCTCAGCACGCAGCGAGAGAGAACGAACATGCACTGAAGAAAACTACAATTTTGTTATTGCATTAACGATGCCAAAAATATAAATCATTTAAAAACAGTCTCTTAGTGTTTTATGTTGAGTTGAGATTCGTTTTTTCGCACCACAAAACAGCATCTTTGCACCTCCGCAGCGCATACAAACCAGTGAGCCATGAATTTTTCCCGGATTTTTGTCAGTCAAACATTTCTGTTGATAACAAAATGAGATGGGATAAATGAATAAACTGCTTAGTATTTGGTTTTTACTGTTTTCAGCGTCGCTTACCGCTGCCGATATGCAAAGTAAGCAAAGTTTGATTACAGATTGTTATCAGGAATGGCAGAGCAGGGGATGGACATTAGGTGAGGATAAGCGCCCTGCTGCAAATATTGTCGGGTTTCGAGAGGGTATTATGCGGATATGTGAAGTCCGAACAGAATTATTCTTACAGGGGGAAAATGTTTCTCCTTACATTCAGGGGCGTCTTCGTGATCTGGCTCCTTATGTGTTCACAGCAAGTAAGGAGGATCTTAAACAACGCATCCTGCAAGTAAATGACCAGACCGGTTATCCAGGCGGAGCGGGTTTTTTATCTGAATGATTAAGCTTGAGAGCTATCCATCTATCACAGCTGGAAGCTATTTTTACGAGCAGCTGGGTGAAGATGCGATGCAGTCATTTAGATAAGAAATTTCACCAGACCATCAGATATGATTAAATGTCCTGTCCGGAACCAATGGGGCGATAAATAGCGCTTCAATGATTCTGTAATCTGCGGTCAGATGCCAAAATCAACCATCCTGAATTGATGCCAGACCATTTTTTCAAGTTATTAAGAAAAGTTAATCATGATCCAATATCGTTTTGTTAAGTTGCTTATTCCGGTTTTTGGACTTTTCTTGCTAGTCACAATGAGCAGTGGATGTTCGGAGAAAGCGGACAACGAATCTTCAGCCATGTTCAGGGCAGATAGTCAGCGAAGTGGTGACTTTCTTACCCAGGGACCAAAGCAAAAACCTGAAACGCTTTGGCGTTATCATGCAGATGAGGGTGCGGCCTCATCCCCGGTCACCAGTGGCAACCTGGTATTTTCGGGACGTTTTGATGGACTGATGCTGGCTTTGAATAACAAGACGGGTCAGGAGCAATGGCAATTTGCCACACAAGGCGGAATTTTTTCTACGCCGGCCGTTGCTGAAGAGCAGGTTATATTTGGTAGTGATGATAAACATATTTATGCCTTGAATAAATTCAGCGGCAGCTTTTTATGGGCATTTGAAACGCAAGACCGGGTGTTTGCCTCGCCATTGATCGCCAAAGGCACCGTATTCATTGGCAGCCTTGACCATCATTTTTATGCAATTGACCGGCATAGTGGTGAGCTCAAATGGCGAATCAAAACGAATGGTCAAGTGGATTCGTCTGCAGCAATTAAAGATGATCGGTTGTATTTCGGTAGTGATGATGGCGCTTTGTATGCGGTCACTACTGATGGTGAGGTGTTATGGACCTTGGATACCGGAGCAGCGATAGATGCGTCTCCAGTGATTTCTGAAGAAGATAATATGCTTTATGTCGGCAATGATGCCGGAGTGTTGTTTGCTGTGGACCTCGAGTCAGGCAAACCAATATGGACCTTTGAAACAGGTTCACGGCTGTTTGCTTCACCCGCTTTGAAAAATCAGCAGATTATTTTTGCTGCAACAGACGGTCGGGTATTTTCCTTAAATAAGGAAAGTGGAGAACCATTTTGGCAATTTGACGCTCAAGCCGTTGTGTTTTCATCTCCGGCAATTGCAGGTGAACAGGTTTACTTCGGTTCAATGGATGGTTATTTGTATGCGCTTGATATAAACAACGGTGAACAAACATGGCGGTTTGATTCCGGATGGGCCATATTTGCCTCACCGTTTGTCGATAATGGAATACTTTATATAAGCAGTGATGATGGGGATTTATTAGGGCTTGTTGATCCATCATAGCCGCCAGCAGTGGTGGATTTGAAAGATCAGCAAGCCCTAGCNNAGTGGTGGCTATGAAGGATCAACAAGCCCTAGCCTTACACTGATTTATTCAGATGCTCATGTTCGTAGTAGTAATTTGTGGCTTCCACAAACCCTTCAACACTGCCACAGTCAAAACGACGGCCTTTGAACTTAACGGCTAAAACCAGTCGATCCTGTGCCATCAGGCGTAACGCATCCGTAATTTGAATTTCACCGTTAGTGCCTGGCTGGGTTTTACGTAAATAGTCGAAAATTTCAGGCGTCAGCACATAGCGACCAATGATGGCCAGGTTACTTGGTGCTTCTTCCGGTTTAGGTTTTTCAACCATATCCTTGATTTGATAGATTCCCGGAGCGATCTCATCACCGGAAATAACCCCGTAACTATGAGTTTCATCAGCAGGTACTTCTTCAATCGCCACAATGCTGCATTGGTAACGTTCATACAAAGCAACTAATTGGCTGAGCGCGCGTTCGCCACCTTCATCAGGTTTAGCACATAAATCATCAGCCAGAATGACAGCAAAAGGTTCGTTGCCAATCATCGGCTCGCCGGTCAGGATGGCGTGACCCAGACCCAGCATTTCACGTTGTCGCATGAACACAAATTCGCAGTTATCCATCAGATAACGAATATCATCCAAAAACTTTTCTTTGGATGTACCTTTGATTTGATGTTCCAGTTCGAAACTAGTGTCAAAATGGTCAGCAATAGCGCGTTTACCGCGTCCGGTGATAAAACCGATTTGGCTTATACCTGCCTCCATCGCTTCTTCAACACCATATTGAATCAACGGCTTACTGACAATCGGCAACATTTCTTTTGGCATTGCCTTAGTTGCCGGGAGAAATCGTGTGCCATAACCGGCAGCAGGAAATAAACATTTTCTTATAAGACTTTTTACAGCCATTGACGAGATCCTTATCAAACTGTTGTGGAAAAAAGTGATGACGTTAAGCTAAAGTAATTGCCTGTGAAGTTCAAGAATTGCATGTTGGTACATTTATTCCAGTTATCAGTAGACTGATACATTGTATTCGTACAACATGACTATTTAGTTTCGCTCAAAACACTCTTTCAACCATTTTTTTAATAGGCAACGAGGGCTATGAACTCTGCTCAGGTAAATTTCATTGATTGTGGGCGAAACAAGGAATACGTTAAATGAAAGTGTTAGTTCTCGGTGGTGCGGGTTACATTGGTTCGCATATTTGCAAAGCGCTGGCGTTAATAAATCATCAAAGTGTCGTCGTCGATAATTTAAGCACGGGGCATCGTGAAGCAGTTCGCTGGAGTCAGTTTATTGAAGCCGACATTCTTGACGCTGATAGCTTAATCAGGATTTTGCAGGATGAAGGGCCATTCGATCTGATAATGCATTTTTGTGCGAAATCGCTGGTGGGTGAATCCATGCAAAATCCAGCCCTTTATTACCGTAACAATGTTGTGGGCACGTTAAA
>NZ_DCSO01000114.1:28067-39939 GCF_002325665.1 Methylophaga sp. UBA1464 | reverse complement strand
TAAACTTATTAGATGCCATGGTGGCCACCGGGCATGACAAACTGGTTTTTTCCTCAACAGCGGCTGTATTTGGCATGCCTGAGAGAGAATTAATAAACGAAGAGCATTCACGTTTACCAATCAATCCCTATGGCCAGTCCAAAAAAATGATTGAAGATATACTGGGTGACTATCATCATGCATTTGGTATAAAGTCCGTTGCATTACGTTACTTTAACGCCTGTGGTGCTGATGCTGACGGTGAGATCGGCGAACGTCACGAGCCTGAAACACATTTGATTCCTAATATTCTTAAATCAGTTATTGCCGGAAAAACATCAGAATTGAAAGTGTTTGGTGATAATTACCTAACACCTGATGGTACCTGCATACGTGATTATATTCATGTGAGTGACCTTGCTTCTGCGCATATACTAGCAGGCGAATACCTGCAAAAACATGCTGGTGCATTTGCTTTCAACCTGGGTAATGGTAATGGTTTTAGTGTTTTAGACGTTATTAAGGCTGCCAGAAAAGTCGTTGGACAGAACATTGTGTATACAATAGAAGGCCCCAGAGCGGGTGACCCGCCAGTATTAGTTGCTGATGCCAAACAAGCTGAACAAGTTCTAGGCTGGCAACCTGCTTACACCGATATCGAGTCAATTATTGCGACGGCATGGCATTGGCATCAGAATGAAACATTTTAGCTAAGGATTACTTGTCATGATTCCAGTGATAATTTCTGGGGGTACCGGAACACGACTTTGGCCTTTATCAAGAAAAAACAAGCCTAAACAGTTTCTGTCACTATTTGGTGAATCGTCGTTATTTCAGAATACGCTTATTAGATTAGGTGGTCTGGATGATGTAGAAAACCCATTGATTGTTTGTAACACTGAACACCGATTTATGGTGGCAGAACAATTACAGACAATTGAGATGTCCGCCAGGGAGATCATCTTAGAACCTTGTGCCCGGAATACTGCTCCAGCCATTGCTTTGGCAGCAATTAAAGCACTTGAAAATGGAGACGATCCATTACTCTTGGTTCTGGCAGCAGATCATTTGATACAAAATGTAACGGCTTTTCATCACGCCATTGAACAGGCTAAGCAACTTGCTGAACAGGGTAAACTGGTCACGTTTGGCATCCAGCCTCAATCAGCCCACACTGGATATGGCTACATCGAAGCTGTAAAAAAAGATCAACCGAGTGACGTAAAACGTTTCATTGAAAAGCCAGACCAAAAAACCGCTGAAACCTATTTAGCTGCAGGAAATTTTTTCTGGAACAGTGGTATGTTTCTGTTCAAGGCATCTTCATACATTAACGAATTACAACAGTATCATCCGGAAATGGTGGTTGCCTGTAAAAAAGCGATTGAAAAATCTATTACCGATTTAGATTTTATTCGTGCAGATAGTGACGCTTTTGAACAATGTCCGAGTGATTCTATTGATTATGCTGTAATGGAGAAAACGACCAAAGCCATGGTTGTTCCATTAGATGCAGGATGGAGCGATGTAGGATCATGGTCTTCCTTATGGGAAGCGTTTCCGCAGGATGAAAACAACAATGTCCTGGTTGGCGATGTCATTATCGACTCGGTCACAAACTCCTATATTCATAGTGAGAATCGTTTGGTTACTGTACTGGGGCTGGATGATGTAGTGGTAGTTGAAACGCATGATGCCGTCATGGTGGCGCATAAAGACCAGGCACAAAATGTAAAAAATATTGTTGAAACCCTGAGTAATCAAAACCGCAAAGAAGTTCATACCCATCGGAAATGTTATCGGCCGTGGGGCAGTTATGATTCGGTGGACTATGGAAAACGTTTTCAGGTGAAACGTATTACTGTGAATCCCGGCGCATCTTTGTCATTGCAGATGCACTATCATCGAGCCGAGCATTGGGTGGTGGTTAGCGGTACTGCAGAGGTGACGCGTGATGATGAAGTGATGTTGCTGGGAGAGAATGATCCAACCTTTATTCCTTTGGGCAGTGTTCACCGTCTAAGAAACCCTGGGCGGGTGCCTTTGGAAATTGTCGAGGTACAATCCGGCAGTTATCTGGAGGAAGATGACATTATCCGCCTGCAGGATAGCTATAACCGAAAATAGATTAAAAAATAAAGAGGTTACCTGAGACCCATTATGGCGCAAAGCAAGATCCGACATTTCGATTCAAAAATCAATGCAATCTCCCGTTTGATTGATAGCGCTATTATTTTGGTGACATTCGTAGCCTTGATGGATTTGTTTGCCATCGACTGGCAGCCTAAACATGTTTGGTCATTATTGTTTTCAATCATACTGTTTCATTTTTTTGCAGAGTCACAGGATGCCTATCGCTCATGGCGTGGGACCTATGTCCGGGATGAAGTAACCGCCGTGTTATTTTCCTGGGGAACCAGTATTGCAATACTGGTTGCTATTGAACGGATAGTTATTAATGAACAAACCTATGCAACGCCATTTCTGATTATCTGGTTTATCGTTACCCCCATCGAACTGATTTCCTGGCATGCCATTGTGCGAATGGTTTTAGGCATCATGCGCTCAAAAGGATTGAATACTCGTCGTGTCGCCATAGTTGGCGCAACAAATTTGGGCTATCGACTGGAAAAATCATTTGATGATATGGATTGGACCGGATATCGTTTTTCCGGCTTCTACGATGATCGAAAGCCTGCACCGGATCGCCGTCTTGAGGATGAAGAGACCATTGTCATTGGTAGTATCGAAGATCTGGTAACAGACTGCCGTCGCGGAAAGATCGATATTGTCTTCATTACCCTGTCTTTAGCCGCTGAGGCACGCATTCGTTTACTGACTGAAAAACTGGCCGATACCACTGCATCCGTTTACCTGGTCCCGGATTTATTTACCTTTAATTTGCTCAACTCCAGATGGGTAGATTATCAGGGTATCACGGCAATCAGTATTTACGAAACGCCATTTGCCGGTATTGATAGCATGATTAAGCGTCTGGAAGACATTGTCTTCAGTTTATTAATTCTTTTTCTTATTGCGATTCCAATGCTGTTTATAGCCCTTGGAATAAAAACAACGTCAAAAGGTCCAGTGTTTTTTAAACAAACCCGTTATGGAATGGACGGTGAAAAAATTAAAGTGTGGAAGTTTCGGACGATGACGGTTACTGAAGATGGTGAAACGGTCACTCAGGCAACAAAAAATGATAGTCGTGTAACGCATTTTGGTCGCTTTTTAAGAAGAACCTCACTGGATGAGTTACCACAGTTTTTTAATTCTCTTGGCGGCTCGATGTCTATTGTTGGGCCACGACCACATGCTGTTGCACACAATGAAGAATATCGTGCAAAAATTCATGGTTATATGCTTCGTCACAAAGTTAAGCCAGGCATAACAGGTTTAGCGCAGATTAATGGTTTTCGCGGAGAAACAGATACCCTCGACAAAATGGAGGGGCGGGTTAAGTACGACCTGCTTTATATTCAGACATGGTCTTTGTTATTGGATATCAAAATAATTTTGCTGACGATAATTCGTGGTTTTAAAGGAAGTGATGTGTATTGATGTTTTATCCCGCACAGCCATGGTAGTGTCACATTTTTGTAAGCTGAACAGCCTAAACTGGATCAGTACAGTAATTACTGTATATATTTTATGGGGTTGTATACCTTACCCGTATGTAAAGAAATATGGTGTGAATGACTATTAGTCAGGTGTTTTAGGTTAAACCGGGTTTATAAGAGGTAATGATCGGCTGAATAGCTAAGCAAGTTTGTGGGTAAATGCTTAGCAGAGTTATTTGTTTCATAGTTTTGAGCTTCATCACACTTTTTTTAAGGTCTAGTACCAAAGTACAGTTTTAATGCAGCGTGAAAGCTGTTAACTTTTAGTCGTACTCCTGAGAGATGTTTCTGGGAGATACACTGAACGCAAGATAGAAATATCTTGTTTTATAGCCAAACCTGTCGTGAGGCGGGGTCGGAAAGCCACGGATCTTTGGCTAGAACGAAGATGGCCGGGTTGCATTGCTTAAATTTTTCTATTTAAAGGGTATTATTATGAAAAAAGCGATGCTTTTTGTTGTTAGTTTCTTGTTTGCAGTCAGTGCAAATGCTGCGACGCTTGACTTAACACTTGCAGGTACAGGTGGTTTTCTGGGTGGAGCTACTCAGACAATTAATTCTAATAACTCAAGTGATGTTAGTGCGTCTGGTCTTGGCTTAGGTGTCACATGGTACTCAGATTTTGTTTTACAATCTGACAAAAACACCAAAGCATTAATCACGTTTGAAGCGATCGGTGCGAGTTTGTCGAATCATTCATCAATCAATGTTGGTTTTGGTGATAACTCACCAATTTTCTCAGCTGGTGAATCACCGTTTACTGGCATTTTCAGCTTCTCACAAACGGTTATGTTGACTGCAGGTACTCAGTACTTCTTCTTGCTGGATGGCATCAAGAATGTTGCTGGTTACAAATTGAACGTTTCTGCAGTGCCAATTCCAGCGGCATTGTGGTTGTTTGCTCCTGCACTTCTGGGTTTCTTCGGCTTACGTCGTAAAGCACAGAACGCTGCAGCTGCTTAATAAGTTCACAAGAGTTAACAATATTGTTAGTTTAAGGAAAGGGGGCTTCGGCCCCCTTTTTTTTATTCTTAATAGTGTTAATATCGTTTCTAGATGTTTTCTGTAACGACGGAGTACGGTTATGAAAAAATTGTTTTTTGTATTGGTTTTGATGACCAGTTTTATGTTCGGCACAGCGAATGCTGTTGAGGCTGATTACACATTAAACGCGGGTGACAGGCTGAGCATTTCGGTTTGGAATGAAGATGCTTTAAAAAAAGAAGTTGTCATTCTGCCGGATGGAACGATTTCATTTCCGCTAGCCGGTCAGTTAATGGCTAAAGACAAAACCGTTTTTCAGGTTGAAAATGAAATCCGTGAAAAGTTAGCTAACTATATTTCTGATCCAGTTGTGACCGTAACGGTTGATGTTGTTGGTGGAAATACGATTCATATTCTTGGCAAAGTGGTGACACCGGGTTCATTTGCCATGAGTCAACCACTTGATGCCATGCAGGCCTTAAGTCTTGCTGGGGGGTTAGCGCAATTTGCAAAAGAAAATGACATTATTGTTCTGCGACGTGAAGGAACACAACAACGTACGATTCCCGTATATTATGCCCGCATAAAACAAGGAAGATCCCTAGAGTCGAATATCATGCTGGAAAGCGGTGATATTATGATTGTTCCTTGAATAAATACTCATCGGAGGAGTCAGCATGAACAAAAAATTAGCTTACAGCATCTTACCGTCATTTATGTTGCTTTCAAACTCAGTAATGGCTGCTGAATATCTTGTTGATGCTGATTTATCTCCAACGCTGAGATATGACGATAATGTCGAGCTTCGGGAGGATAAGGAAGGGAGTTTTAGTACTGAAATCACCCCGACACTATTTCTTTCAAGAACGACTGAAGATACATTTCTTGGAATTGATGCTGGTTATCGAATTGAAAGGTTTACCAGTCTGAGTGAGTTGGATCGTCAGGATCCCTTTGTACTGTTTTCAAGTAGTGCCACACATGAACGCAGTGAATATGGTTTGGATGCTGAATATTCCAAGCGTGCCCAACGTACTATCGCGGCAGAGGATACTGGTGATTTTGCATCGGATGCAACGGTAACAACACGTTCAATAGCCCCTCGTTATCAATATCAACTTACCGCCAGAGACTTCCTTTATACAAACCTGAGTTATCAGGATCGAAGTTATGATGATAATCAGTTCCTTGATAACGAAACCTACTCTTTGACGGGAGGGTGGAGAAGAAACTTTACAGAGCGACTCTCAGCCGGACTTGCACTGACCTATATTGACTATGAGGCAGAAGCTGCAAATCGAACTTCTGAATATGAAGCCTATAATTTAAATGTGACCAGTACCTACCGGTTATCAGAACTTTGGTCTCTTGCAGGACAGGTTGGCTACAATACGCTTGATAGTGAAAACAACATTATCAATGGACCAACTTTTAAAGATACCAGCTCAGGCACGCTTTATTCATTATCAGCCATTTATGAAGGTGATTTGAATAACATTACAGTTAAAATTGCAAAAGCACTTAATCCATCCGGTGAAGGTGTCGTGAATGAACAGGAAAGTATTTCGGTTGATTGGAAACGTCAAATTGCAAGTCAATTGGATTTTGGACTTTTGGCTTCTTATCAACAGACTACATCTGCCAGCGACTTTGATAATACTGATCGCGACTATATGACGTTTTCACCCAGTTTAAGATGGCGACTTGAAGAAAATATTGCTCTTAATTTTGGTTATCAATTCCGCAAACAGGAGGGTGATACCGCCCAGGATGCAGAGAGTAATATGGTGTTCTTAACGCTTAATTACGATTGGGGCGGTCTGCTTTATTCTCGCTAGATAAATCCGTAAATAACAATAGAGAGTTAGATGGAAGAAGAACAAACAAAGGGTATCGGCGATTACCTTGATATCCTGTGGCGTCGAAAATACTGGGTAATCATACCGGCGATAATTCTAATGACAGTGTCGGCATACGTTGTAATGACTATGCCAGCAATTTTTAAATCACAGGGCGTGATCTTAATTGAGTCACAAGATATACCGGATGATCTTGTGAGGACCACGATTACCAGTTACGCCGACCAGCGTATTGAATTGATTCGACAACGTTTGATGACAACGAATCGAATTATTCCTCTGGTAGAAAAGCATAATCTCTATGTTCAGCAACGTAAAAATAAAGCCTCAACCTCCGACATTGTTGATCGGTTTAAGCAAAATGTCGGCGTTGAAATTGTGCAGGCGAATGTAACGGATCCGGCAAGTGGTCGTGCCAAGCAAGCCAGTATTGCATTCAGAGTCTGGTTTATCGATGAGTCAGCAGAAAAAGCAAAACTGGTCACTGATGATATCGTGACAGAATTTCTAAGTGAAAATGTACGGGTTCGGACCGCCAGAGCTGAAGAAACCACCAGTTTTTTAAAACTGGAAGGTGACCGGATGCAAAAAGAAGTTCAGAAAACAGAAACCGAGATTGCCGAGTTCAGAGATCAATACAGCGATAGCTTACCGGATTTGCTGGATTACAATCTGGCAATGGTACAGTCAATTCAGCAGGAAATAGCCTCGCTGGAAAATCAAATTATGGTGACGAACGATCAAATCAGTACCATGGGCATTCAGTTATCCATGATCCCAAGAGATGCTGTCGGTCAAAACCCTGCTGCACCAAACCAACCAACGACAGCTGAAACTGAACTGCAACAACTTAGATCAGAATATCGCAGCATGCAGAGCAGATACTCAGCCAATCATCCCGATTTGCAAAGAACTAAACGACAAATTGAAGCACTGGAAGCAGAGCTTGGTGTTATTGCATCACCCCGATCAGAGCTTGAGAATCAATTGGCCGAGGCTAAATCAAATTTACAAAATTTAAAACAACGATATGCATCTGAACATCCTGATATGAAAGCCGCTGAAGCGGAAGTGTCCAGGATTGAAAAAATGTTGTCAGATTTGCCACAAGATGTTGCTGGTGATTCTCCAGGACAACAGCAGGGAATGGCATCTAATCCTGTATATATAGAAGTTTCCGCTAAAATTGATGCAACCAAACGCGAAGTAGCGCGCATGCGCCAGCGGCAGAATGAGCTAAGAGAGAGGCTTGCTGAATACGAACAACGAGTTTACAAAACCAATCAGGTGCAACGTGCATACCTTGACCTGACGCGGGATCATGAAAACAAACTCAACCAGTATCGAGAGTTACGTGCCAAGCAGCTAGAAGCTGAATTAGCACAGACACTTGAATCTGAAAGTAAAGGTGNNAATCGAGCCTCCCCGGGTTTCAGCAAAACCTGAAAAACCGGATCGGCCAAAACTGATGGCAATGGCGTTTGTTGGCTCGCTGGGTGCCGGTGCCGGAATGGCTATTCTCATTGAGCTACTTTTCGGTGGTGTGCGCGGGTACAGTCAAATCAGTCAACTGGTAGGTAAAACACCATTGGTTGTAATCCCGGTGATCAGTACTGAGCATGATAAACGGAGAAAGCGAGTAAACAGGATTCGGATATTAATTGTGTTCATCTTAATGATTATTGCCGGCATAGCAGCGATTCACTTCTACATTATGAATTTGGAAGTGCTATGGTTTAAAGTCATGAATAAACTTAATGTACTTTAAAAATATTACTCAATTATTGGTAAGTAAATTATATGGATAGAATCCAAAAAGCCCTTGATAAGGCGAAACAAAGGCATGCAGAAGCAGTGACGAAACCAGAGGTCATTGCTCCTGAGAAAGCTGCTGCTGATGCCGGTTCGAAAAATAAGGCAACGGATCCGTTAATTGCGCCAATTGATTCAATTGAATATTCCCAAACAAAAGTCGTTAATGTTTCAAACGAGCAGTTAGACCGGAAACGGTTAATTGCTGGCTTTTATAATAATTCGCAATCCGCGGTATTCAGAATGTTACGTACTCAGGTTTTGAAAAAAATGCGAGGAAATAACTGGCAATCACTGGCCGTTACTTCTCCCACAGAAGGTGAAGGTAAATCGGTCGTTGCAGCCAATCTCGCGATTGCAATTGCAATGGAATTAAACCAAACAGTATTGCTGGTAGATATGGATCTGCGAAATCCGAGTATTGCCAAATATTTCGGCCTTGATGTCAAACTAGGATTAAAAGATTATTTATCGGGTGACCACCCGCTTTCCGATGTGTTGATTAATCCTGGTATTAAACGCCTGGTTATTTTACCCGGTTTAGGTCGGGCAGAGGATTCAGCCGAACTGTTATCCAGCCCTAAAATGGCCAGTTTGGTCTCAGATATCAGATCACAATATGACTCAAGGGTAATTATTTTTGATGTGCCACCCGTACTTCAAACTGATGACGTCCTTTTGGCGAGTAACTACTTTGATAGCACGATTCTGGTTTTAGAGGACGGTAAAAACCCTGAAACTAACATTTTAAGAGTACTGCAAATGCTTGAAGGCACTAATCTTATGGGAACCGTTATCAATAAATGTTCACGAGCCCCTGAACATCAAAATTATTAATTTATGTATACAGAGCATTTTGGACTAACACATAAACCATTTAATCTGGTTCCTGACCCTCGCTTTCTCTACCTGAGTCCCAATCACAAAAAAGCCCTGACGATGCTGGAGTACGGACTGATGAGCCATGCCGGCTTTACGGTAGTGACGGGCGAAATTGGTGCAGGTAAAACCACACTTATCCGAGCATTATTATCCAAAATTGAAGGTGACTGTGTTATCGGATTGATTAATAACACCCATGAATCATTTGGTGAGTTAATGACCTGGGTACTTGACTCGCTTGAGATCGAATCAAACGCTACTGATAATGCCGGGCGTTATCGCGACTATATTGAATTTGTAGTTGAGCAGCATGCTCAAGGTAAACGAGTCGTATTGATTGTGGATGAAGCACAAAATCTAACTGTGCAGGCATTGGAGGAGTTAAGGCTCTTATCTAATGTCAATATAGACTCGGATATTTTTCTTCAACTGGTATTGACCGGGCAGCCTGAACTGATTGATAAACTAAATCAACCTGAACTGGTTCAGTTTGCGCAACGGATAGGCGTTGAGTTTCATTTGAAAGCATTAAACTTTCCTGAAACACAAAACTATATTGAATATCGACTGCAAGTGGCTGGTGCAAAACAAAAGATTTTTTCTAATGAAGCCTGTGCTGTTATTTACTGTTATAGCGAAGGTATTCCCAGACGTATAAATAATCTATGTGACTTTGCACTTGTTTATGCCTTTGCCGACAACAAACTCGAAGTTGATGTGACATTGATTCAGGAAATGATGCGGGATAAAAAAGCTTCTCGTATTGTGAGAACTGAATTTTCAGAAAATCCGGACGTAAAGCGCGTTAAAAGCTGGTTGCTTGAACAACACAACATACAACTAAGCTAATCTCAAAAATCACATTCAAAGTGTGACCGAGCTCACATTGAATTAAATTCTAAAACAATAGAATCTACTCAATAAACTTATGAAGCAGGCATCATCCCTGCTTTATCGAATGTTTTAAAAAATCCTCTGCCCCCCAGGGGATTTTTAGCCCGGCGGAAACGTCGGGCTTTTTTTATCTTTGATTTTTATACTAAAAGCGTATTAAAATCATCGACTCTTGGCTAGAGCAAAATCTCTCAGCAATTATTAGAGAAGATAATTGCGGTCTGCTTCACACTATGATGAACGCCATGACAAATGAAACTAAATATGTGATTCCAATCACCTTTTCAAAATACCTTTGTGCATATCATCATTCACGCAATCATCTATTTACTAATTGGGGGGAGATGAAATGAAAAAGTCATTAATTTTACTGGCGACATTCCTACTAGGCACGCTCAGTGCCACTGCACAAGCACAAAATTACTACGTTTGCGATAACGGTAACGACAGCAACGATGGCCGCACTGAAGCGAAACCATTCAAAAGCTATGAAAAAGCAATGGACACTTTCAATAAAATGAATGCTGGGGATAGTGTACTTTTTTGTCGTGGTGGTGTGTTTCCACAGTCAAAAGGGGTTCATCTTTATAATAAAAAATGTACAGCCTCTAGTACCTGTACAATTGGTGATTATGGTAACAAAAACTTAGTCAAACCACTTATTGTCAGCAATGGAAACACCTCAATTCGCTTTCAAGAAGGGGCAAATGCAGATCCGGATGGTGGTTATGTTGTAAAAAACTTAACCTTAATGGGCGACTCTAAAAGCAAAGCTAATGGCATAGATATGTATAACGATGTCGATGACGTTACTATTGAGAACCTTCATATTGAAGGTTTTAGAATTGGTATTCGCTCGGCTGGCGCAGGCGACTTAAATCCTGGTACTAACGGAATCAATGACCGGCTTCTAGTGAAAAACAGTACTATAATCGGTAATTTTTACCAAGGTTTTTATGGTTCATGTCAGGACTGTTCGATAGAAAATAATGTTTTTGAAAACAATGGTTATTCACAACGCATTCTCACACATAACATATACCTTGGAGCTCACAAGCCAGCTAATGGTATGAAAATAAAGAATAACCTTTTATATAAATCAGCCCGTTATGATGGAGTTTGTTCAGGTGTATCATTAGTTGTCCATGGTAAATTTAACGGCCTTGTTATTGAAGGGAACACTATAAAAGAGGATTTGGGAAAAACTTCTGGTCACTGCTGGGGCATAGGTATTGACCCAGGCTATTCTCATGAAGATGAGTATTTCACCAACACGGTCATCAGAAATAATAAATTGATTAATGTTGGTAATGTCGGTATTGGCTGTGCTTCTTGTGATGGTGCAATCATTGAAGGTAACGAGATTATCGATGAAGGTAGCGAGTTCGGTGCTGGTATAAAAATTCCATCTAAAATCGAGAATAGTGTTAAATCGAAAAATATCACTATTAAAAATAATAAAGTTATCCTTAATCACTTAACTGGAAATGGTGTTTCAATCGGTGGAGTAAACAAATTTAATGTTATGAATAATGATATTAAATTGCCAGTTGATACAAAAACAGATTGTTTTGATAAGTATGATGCAAATATCAATACTGATACGTCTAAAAACACCTGTACGTTACACAATGGTGTATCAATTATCGATATTATTGAAGAGGAAACTGAGGTTGTAGAAAACACACCTGAAGAGCCAGTACAAGAGCAACCTGTTGTTACTGAGCCTGAAACAGAAGTGGTAGAAAATACACCTGAAGAGCCAGTACAAGAGCAACCAGTGGTAACTGAACCTGAAACAGAAGTGGTAGAAAATACACCTGAAGAGCCAGTACAAGA
>NZ_DCSO01000114.1:21021-27969 GCF_002325665.1 Methylophaga sp. UBA1464 | reverse complement strand
CCAGTTGAGGAGCAACCAGTTGTTACAGAGCCTGAAACAGAAGTAGTTGAAAACACGCCTGAAGCTCCAGTGCAACAGGAACCAGTTGTTACTGAACCTGAGACTGAAGTCGTCGATTCAGGCAATGATACTGAAACAGTTACAAGCTTTGAGCGTCCGTCCTGGGCAAGCCCAAGACCAACAAGTAGCAGTAACTTTACTTATGATAATCTTATTGAGTCTATGCAGAATGACTATACTAATGAGAGTGCATCAGAATGTAGATTTTTTGCTAGAGGTAAATGTTTAATTCGATAAGTCTCTAAGTTTTAATTATTATCAAGCCCGGTTTTTACCGGGCTTTTTTTTTGTCTTCTGACTGATATTCTTTAGACTATAAGATAGAATCATCTGAAGGTTTAATTTTTGTGGGTATGATGGTCAGTAAATTTCTATTATCAAGACGCTTCATTGTTATGATCAGTGGTGTTTTACTGCTGATAAGTTTCATATTGCTGAAGATTTCTCACAGCATTTATACTGAAATGCTTGAAGTGAGATTGGACCCTTCACAGCAACGCTTTTACCAGACAGATAATCTGAGATTAAAATCTGACAGTATCAACTCAACCAGCTACCGGGTAGTTCTATTTGGTGATTCACGCATACAAATGTGGGATGAAATACCACAGATCGATGGTTTTGAGTTTATTAATCGTGGTATTGGGGGACAAACGACCGCACAGGTAGCATTGAGAGTTGAGAATGATATATTGGCCATCAATGCTGATGCTGTGGTTCTGCAATTAGGTATCAATGATCTTAAGGCAATAGCCTTTACACCCGATAAGCGCGATAAAATTATTCAAACTGTTCAGGATAATCTCCAGAATATAATTGAAACATTATTAGCGCATGATATTGATGTATATTTGATAACAGTTATTCCAGCATCTACACCTCAGGGGAAATGGTATTTCTTATGGTCGGATGATATTGATAGCGCTGTTGTAAATATCAATAATTGGATAAAAAAAATAGATAAAGATGGCGTATATATTCTGGATCCAACAACGAAATTAACTAATGGATTAAAAACTGATAAAAATTTTTCTCTTGATACACTGCATTTAAATGAAATGGGATATAGCATATTAAATAATATGTTAAAAGATACTTTTAAATAAATTTATGGATGAATAAGCCCTTTGTTATTTACATCATTTGATTTCGCAATATTTTTATTTATTGTTTTAATTGCCTATTGGGTTCTTAAAAAACAATTATTTGCACAAAATGCATTGATTGTTATTTCAAGCTACTTTTTCTATGGTTATTGGGATGTTCGTTTCCTGTTTCTAATCGTCTTATCCACTGCAGTCGATTACTGCATGGCACAGATGATAGATGAGGGGGAAATATCCAAAAAAGACAGAATACAAGTTTCAGCATCTCTGCTGGTCTCAGCACTGATTTTCCTGGTGATTCAGTATGATGCAATCAATTTTGATTTAAATATTCTCAGGCTCACGATTGACTGGTCAAATTTGTTAGCTAGTTCCCTTGGTTGGCAGGTTTTTATAGCTACTTCAGTCGTCGTTGTTGCAGCAAATATTCTCTATTCTCAGTTTTCTGGATTTATCCAACATAATAGAAAGAAAGTATTTTTATTTATAAGTATTGCTACAAATTTAGCAATACTGGGGTTCTTTAAATATTTTAATTTCTTTGCTGATAGCTTTGTTGTCATGTCTGAATCGCTGTTTGGATACACCCCTGGGGCATTCACTTTAGATATTATATTACCGGTTGGTATTTCCTTTTATACGTTCCAAACGATGAGTTATTCCATTGATGTTTATCGGGGTGAAATAAAAGCATCGAAAAAACTAACCGAGTTTGCAGCGTATGTTTCTTTCTTTCCTCAACTTGTTGCTGGCCCGATTGAGAGAGGTAAACTTCTTTTACCTCAGTTTCAGAAAGTCCGACCTACCCCGGAGTGGTCGGATATTCGAGAGGGTGTCTGGCTGATATTTTGGGGGTTATTCAAGAAACTGGTTATTGCGGATAACCTGGCAAAGATTGTTAATCCAACTTTTGAATACTATGCATCGGGTGCACCAGCAGGGGGTATACCACCGACGGACAGTTTAAGCCTGGTAATTGTTTTATATGCATTTGCCTTGCAAATTTATTGTGACTTTTCCGGTTACACTGATATTGCCAGAGGAACCGCAAAATTATTTGGCTTTAATTTAATGATAAATTTCCGTTTGCCATATTTTGCAACCGATCCCTCCAGTTTCTGGCGTCGTTGGCATATTAGTCTTTCTACCTGGCTAAGAGACTATCTCTATATTCCATTGGGAGGGAACCGTCGAGGCTCACTCCTGACATACAGGAACTTGATGTTAACCATGATTTTAGGTGGCTTGTGGCATGGAGCAGCCTGGACTTTTGTAATATGGGGTTTTTATCAGGGCGCTTTACTTGCAATATATAGGGCTTTAGGAATAGATGCCGAAATGGGAGGAAATTATCCACAATGGAAAAAGGTACTAATGATAATTTTCTTTTTCCAGTTAACGTGTATTGGTTGGTTAATCTTCCGGGCTGATAGTCCTGCAACGATTGTGAGCTATCTGGAAGGCATTATTTTTAACCCACTCACCACACCCCAGACATTGGAGCTATTAAAAACACTGCTTTTTTATTCCTGGTTTTTAATCATCTTCCAGGTTTTTCAGTACAAAGCGAATAATTTAAATCCCATGCAGCACTGGCATTGGTTTATCCGACTTAATATATGGGTTTATATTATTATGTCATTACTTGTTTTAGCGGCTACCGGTGGACAGGAATTTATCTATTTTGCTTTCTAAATACATTAAAATTTTATTCAAATATAGTTTTATATTGATTTGGATATTTGTTGCAGCTGAGGCTTTTATGCGTGTTTTTGAGCCACAGCCAATCTTACCTCGCTATGTTGAAGCAGGTGATTTCGGTATCCGGGTCAATATGCCGAACCAGGTGTATAAGCATCAATCCCCTGATTTTGAAGTGATCATGCGGACAAATTCAAAGGGTATCCGCTCAGATGTTGAATATGCTTATGAAAAGCCTGATGGAACGAAAAGAATCGTTATCCTGGGTGATTCATTTGGAATGGGCTATGAAGTGGAGTTGGAAGACACCTTCACGCAAGTGATGCGACGGGAATTAATGAGCACGCTTGATCAGAAGGTTGAGGTTATTAACTTATCAGTTTCCGGTTATGGTACAGCTGAACAGCTGTTGATGTTGCAAAATGAAGGCATTAAATACCAGCCGGATTTAGTTTTGGTCACCTGGCATGATACGGATCCGGATGACAATATTCGGTCTAACTTATTTAAAGTTGAAAATAATCAACTCGTCCGTAGAAATGCAACCTATTTACCTGGTATTGAAATTCGTGAATTTCTTTATCAATTCAGTTTTTATCGCTGGTTAGCCGGTGAAAGTCATTTTTATAACTGGTTCAGAGGTTGGGCAGCAAATACCATTAAAGATTTGCTGGTAAAACGTAATGACCCGCCTGAAAAGTCACAAGTTACAGATGAAGTTGCTAAAGAAATCGAGAACAAACAACCTTCTCGTAAAGAAGTTTTATCATTATTTTTGTTAAAAGAAATTAAAAAAGTCGCTGAAGAAAATCAGGCAAATTTATTAATTCTTGAAATACCAACAAGAAAAACGCGGGTTGATTTTCAATCCAGCTTAAATGAATTTTTACGAGATGAGTTTAATGTTGTCAGTCCCATTGTCGAGCTGCAAAAATCGGCAGAAGCTAGCCACCTTATATACCATGAAAGATCCCATGGACACTTTACGCCATTGGGATGCCGAATTATCGGAGAGTTGCTTGCAAAGCGTATTCTCAAAGATGGGCTGCTTTAAATCATAACCAGTTATATGGATTATACTTATTGATTAACTTTGATGAATCAATCACCACAGTTATTCAAAAGATGTTAAATGATCAGCTAATCTGTATGTTAATTGTAAAAGAGGCATAGTTGGGTTCCCACCACCTCCTGTCGCAAAGACACTACTACCAGCCACATATAAATTTTCTGTGTCATGAACGCGGCAATTTTCATCTACAACGCCATATTGTTTTGATGAGGACATACGAGTTGTACCCATCTGATGAGAATGGTGAGAAATCTCGATTTTTTCATCATGATTAGTAATAAATGAATTTAACTTTACTCGTCCAAGGTTACTATTAGCAAAATCTTCTGCAATTGCTATTGCTGTTGTTCTAATAGAGTGTTCATCTGCCTCACTGAGTTCCCAATTCAACTTTAGACGGTTCAAACCAAGATTATCTTTTTCATCAATTAAGCTTAATTGACTTTTTTTATTGGGGAACTGTTCAAAAAGTGTAGAAATGATCCCTTCGCCAATACAGTCATGGCGATATAAAAATTGTAAGCTCTCTGATAAACCAAATTTACATGAAAGTTTGTTAAATAGTGCTTTTAATTCTGCAGTTCTTCCATAAGTCTTGATTTGACTGACGGTTCCAAAAGTGATGTTACTCAAACCGGTATTCATTTCTTTAGCAAAATTAGGAGAGGTCATAAATTGCATAGCTTCGATTTCTCCCCATTCCGCCTTGTTTGAAACAAATTCTCCTAAACGGATGTTGAAATGCTCCATAAAACATTTACCAACCATTCTCGTTTGGTTGCCAATGCCTTCGGCAATTTGAGAGTTGGAGTTTAGTAGAATTCGCGCATTTTCAATGGCACCCATTGCAATAATAAATTTGCGTGCTGAAAAGCCTTGTTGATGGTTTCTGTAGTTCTGAATGGTTATTGAATCAACGGTTTTAAAATCGTTTTTCAACCTAATATCAACTAAATTGGCATTTACGAATAAATCAATATTACTATGTTTATTGAGTTCGTTTAGAAATTTATCGCGAAACTTAACGTTACTGGATGCATAAATATCCGGAATAAAATTCTCGCTATTAATCTTAGTCCCTTCGGCAGGTTTAAATGTATTATCTTTTTCTAGCTCAAGTACCTCAATGGCTTTGGGTAAAAACTGGTTTATTTCATCAAACGATATAGGCCAGCCAGGTAGCCCATTAATAATTTTATCTTCAAAGTCAAACTTAACAAAAGGGCGGCATCTGCCAGCCCAGTGATTTGTAGTTCCACCTAAAAATCGTAATCTGAAAAGATCAAGCCAGTAGGGATTCGTATCAGTAACCTCACCGGCATAAATGTCTTGCGATTGCTGACTATATTCTTTATCTCCGCCCTCAAAAAGCGCAATAATGTAACCTTTATTTGCGAGTTCTAATGCTAACGTTATTCCTGCAGCACCAGCACCACAAATACAAAAATCATAACTTCGTTCTGATGCGTTTGAGTATTCATTGAAATTAATAATCATAACTAGTTTTATTAATCTCGAAGGTCATTTTTGGTGATTAGCCAACCGTTAAGTAAAAAGCTGTCTTTTCCTATAGTTGTTATGTGTATGTCAGATTTTCTTAAAAAATGTAAAATCCCAATATTAAAAATAGAAATGCCTATAACACCTAAAAGTCCACTCTTTAGCAACTTTCTTCTATGATAATTCATTATTTAGTCCAGGTTTTCGGTTTTTATTGATATTAATATAAGCAGAAGATAAGGCAATAAGAACCCAGTAAAACGTTGGTATATAGCTGACAGAACTCACGGTAAAAATGGTAAACATTACTCCAGCAATACAGCTAATAAAAACTCTACCAATCAGCTTTGATTCTATATCAATATCTGGTCTTTTGATAATCTTTCGACACCGAAAAATCAGAAATACGAATACACCTACAAATAACAACAGGGCGATTAGTCCGTAAGGAAGCAATATTCCAATATAAGTATTTACTACGTCAATGATGCCTTCACCTTGGCGGAGAGACTCCATCTCAGGAGTGCTTCTGAAATTAATGTCGCCAAATAAAGGGTTTTTCTTAAAAAGAATCATGGAGTTTTCAAGCAGTTGGGCCCTGTAGTCAAACGTATCAGCTCTCTCATCACCTACAAAGGGAAGAAGTTCAACATATTTACTACCCACAGGGGTAAGACTTGCCAGTATTAACAGGCCTAATCCCAAAATACCGTACTTAACAAGTTTTCCAAAACCATTTCGACCGGTCCAGATAAACATCATTGTCATTAAAGCAAAGCCTATCCACGGACCTCTTGATTTTGTTGCCAGTAGACATAAGATAATCGCACCAAAAGCCAACAAACCTAACTTTCGGTTTTTTATGAAGTGTTGCAGGTACAATAAGATGGCACCAGCATAAATCATCACATAACCCAAAACAATCGGTCCAAAAAATACAGCCATGGCTCTCAATCCACCACCACGGATATCCCGATATTGATTGAAAGCACTTTTAAAGCCAATTTCAGAGCCGATGGATGTGTACATAAACCAACTGCTTAATAACTCAAATACACCGATTAACGCAAAAGGAA
Source organism: Methylophaga sp. UBA1464 (assembly GCF_002325665.1). Lineage (NCBI taxonomy): Bacteria > Pseudomonadati > Pseudomonadota > Gammaproteobacteria > Thiotrichales > Piscirickettsiaceae > Methylophaga > Methylophaga sp. UBA1464. Next base: position 21,454 of record NZ_DCSO01000114.1, on the reverse strand, counting down.
TAATGCCAATAAATAAAGCAGTAAGTGCTAGTTTAAGACGCTCATGGGTATTAATTAATCTGGTAATAACGTAATAGGGCACAAAGATATCAATAAATAACAGAAAGGATTCACGCCCGGCATTAGTAATAGTGTTATCTCTGAATTGCAATAAGGAAACTAAAACAATAAACGTGATTATGTATTTATCGGTAGGAATGGAAAATAATTTTTGGGATGATTTTAGACTAATGAGTGCTGGCAGTAACAAACTGATAATCATCAAGTTTGGATAAGTTAATAGGAAAAGGTTTTGTATACCAGCAAAGCCGGGTATTTGTGCATCGATAAGTGGTATCGTGCAGATTAAAACCAGATAAAAATATACTCGCTGGATTGAATTTGCTGCTATTTTAACATTCGCAACAATAAAAACCGCCGCGGCAATAAACCC
>NZ_DCSO01000114.1:11529-20946 GCF_002325665.1 Methylophaga sp. UBA1464 | reverse complement strand
CATGAGAACTGCCATTTTTTAAGCTGCTTGATATTGAAGTTGCCAGCCAGTGCTTTATTCATCAGGCTGTAGGTAATTCCCGTGAGAACCGTTATAACAAGAACCGTTTGGATATACTCAGACATGATCTCACAATATTTTTTTAAAAACGCATCTTAACAAACAAACCGATAAGCGACTATGCACAATTTATCCCTGAAAAAACGTGTCTCGACATCTACCGCATGGGTGTTTGCAGGCCATATGAGTTCACAAATTCTTCGATTAGCCAGCAACCTGATCATGACCCGACTATTGGTACCGGACATGTTTGGTGTAATGGCACTTGTGACGGTATTTATGATGGGGATTGCAATGTTTTCTGATGTTGGATTACAGCAGAACATTGTACAAAGCAAAAAGGGGGAGGACCAAAGTTACCTGGATACGGCCTGGAGTGTCCAGATCCTTCGTGGAATTCTGATCTTTATCATTGCATTATTAATAAGTCTGGCTTTATTTTTTGCACAACAACAGAACTTTTTCCCGGAAAATTCAGTTTATGCAGATCCGATATTACCGTACGTACTTGCGGTTATGTCATTTACTGCAGTATTGGCCGGTTGTAACTCTGTTAATCTTTTTTTACTTAACAGGAAGTTACTTGTTGGAAAGGTTATTTCGATTGAACTGTTCAGCCAGGCAATTGGTTTGGTAGTGATGGTTTCTGTGGCCTGGTTTTGGCGCGAAATATGGGTGTTAGTGCTTGCTGGTTTGATCTCAGCCATCGCCAAAATGCTGTTATCTCATCATTCCAGCTTAGGTGACCGCTGTCGCTTTAGAATTGAGAAACAGCATTTCCATGACATTATTCATTTTGGTAAGTGGATTTTTCTGGGGTCAATATTAGGTTTTTTGTTATCACAGGGGGATAGGTTATTTTTGGGGGCATGGTTAACGCCGGAAATGCTGGGCATCTACAGCATTGCCTTTTTTATGGCAAATGCAGCGCGTGAAATCATGAAAAAACTTGCCGGTTCAGTATTCTATCCCATGCTGAGTGAGGTTTTTAGAGAAAATCCTGAAAAAATAAAATCAGTCTATTATCGACTGCGTTTAAGGGTCGACTTTTTGACGATGACAGCTGCAGGATTTTTAGCCAGTTCTGGCAGTGTGATTATTGCGTTTTTGTATGATGAGCGTTATCTGGAATCCGGCTGGATGTTTCAAGTGCTGTCGGTTTCAATTGTCTTTGTTGGCTTCAATATGGCGGCAGCCTGCTTAATGGCTCGAGGTGATTCCAAAAGTCACGCTATTATGATGATGGTAACGGTAACAGTTTTGTTTATTGGATTGCCGCTGGCTCACAATTTTTATGGATTGATCGGTGCAATAGTTTTTATTGGATTGCTTGATATGGCGAATATACCGACGACTCTCTTCATGATGAAAAAAGCGGGCATATTAAATATCAAACGCGAATTTTTAATGTTGCCAATGTTCTTTGTGGCTTATTTTTTAGGCAATTATCTAGTTTCATTAATTAGCTGATATTAAACGACGTCGTTTCTCACCCAGCCAGATACGAAACCGTTTTAATATCTTTGGCTTTGGGTATTTATAATATTGCTCCCAAGGGTGTTTTGTTTTTTCAAAAATTTTATTCGCATACGATTTAATACCTTTTCCAGCAAAAAAGTCTCGCCGTACTTTGGCCATTCTAGGCCCCCATTCCTGTACATGAAAAACACGCCAGTGCATCGAGTCCAGACGTCTTCGGCCCCAATAGTTGTATTTGAGAAGACCTTGCTCGATAGCCCATTCACAATGAAATCTGCGTATGCTTTCATCTATATCAGCATCACGGAACTCATCCATGATTTCCTGCCATAAAGTTTTTTTCATAATGCAAAAATTATAGCTAAAACGTTGAGTTTTTAAATATTCGGTCCCTTCTATTGGCTGATCTGCCTCAAAGATGATTCCACACCCAGTAACAAACTGATATTTGTTTTGCATCAAATCATCAATTATTTCTGGTAACCAATTTTTTTCAGAAGTATATGCCAGCGTATCAAGGTTGATGGATACATAGATTTCTGCACTACATTGAGCAACCAGTTTTTCCAGAATGCTTGTTTCATCATTTTTTAAATCATCACCCTCAACAAAGGGCATCAAAATGAGTGTCCCCGTATAGCCTGATGATTTTAAATCTTGCTCGACTTTCGCTTGATCGAGATCAGAATAAAGTACTATTTTTTGTGGTGGCTGTTGTAAAAAATTTAGCCAATCCTTAAGAACAATTAAATGCTCATATTGAGCAAGTTTACCAATTAAGTCGTATTGTGAAGACATTCAGAGACTCATATTATTAGTTGACATAGCTAGTATAGCCTTATAACAAACCATATTAAAAGGCAGCATTGTTTGAAAAAATAACAATGTAAAATTTATCATAAGTAATTTGTTGTTGGCAGTGTTAGTTGCAAATGATATACATAGGTTCAAGATGTACTGAAAGATGGGTAGTGCAATGACCAAGGGAGGGGGCGTGTCGAATAAAACAAAAATTGGTATAGTTGGAACAGGCTTTATTGCTTATGGTGTAGCAAAAATGCTTCTTAAGTCTTCTGATATGACCGTATCAAAGATATTAACCCGCAGAAAACTCGACTTTAATGACTTACCTCAATTGCCTCAAAGCTTGTATACACAATCCATTCAGGAGCTAATTGACGAATCGGATTTAATCCTTGAGTGCTCAGGTGATGTCTTACACGCTACCAGAGTGATATCAGAAGTTGTTAAAACAGATAAAAAAGTTATTACAATAGATGCTGAGTTTCAAGTGACATCAGCATCTTACTTTATCAAACGTGGAGCCTATATAAGTGAAGCTGATGGTGATCAGCCTGGATGTTTAGCAAGACTTAAACAAGAGCTTGTAGGTATGGGATGTGAACCTCTGGCTTATGTAAATTTAAAAGGATTTCTTAATCCGAACCCGGTAGAAGAGGAGATGCGTTACTGGGCAGATAAACAAAAACTTACCTTATCCCAAGTTACCTCATTTACAGATGGTACCAAACTTCAGATAGAGCAGGCTCTGGTCGCAAATGGATTAAATGCAGCAATTGCGAAGGAAGGAATGATAGGCGCAACGGTTGAAAAGTTAGAAGACCTTGATTATTTGGTTGATGCAGCCAAAGCACTTGGTGCCCCCGTGAGTGAATATTTATTATGCAATGGCGCGCCACCAGGAGTCTTAATTCTAGCAGATCACGAAGAAGCAAACTTGCTTCCCGGATATTTGGCATTGAGCAGGTTAAAAACAACTAAAAAAACAGCATATATTTTTGTACGACCTTTCCATATCCCCCATTTGGAAGTAATGAATACTTTCCGTCGTGTAATTAATGGTGAAGGCGTATTAATTAATAACTCCTCATCACCAACTATAACAGCTGGGGCGGTTGCAAAAAGACAATTAAATCCAGGTGATAAAATTTTGCAAGGTGCTGGGGGGTTCGATGCCCGCGGTTATGTGTTAGAGATTAAAAATCATAAAAATGCTGTGCCAATTTGCTTGTTGCAAGATACACCTGTCATCAGAAAGATTGAGCCAGGCCAAATTATTACATTTGATGATGTGGATCTAACTAATACAACGGCTTTGGAATGTTATTTAGATTCACTACCGGAATAGTTATCCCCTTGAACTTAAAGAATGTAGTTTGAAAAAATCAGTTTGCCAAAAGTTAAATATTGAACATGGACTTTAATATAAAAATAATAAAGGATCTGCATTGAGGGTTACGTTTGTTCTTCCTGAGCTGAACCTTACCGGTGGAGTGCGAGTGGTTGGTATATATGCTCAACTTTTGGCAGAGCGGGGCCATAAAGTTAATGTTCTATATCCATCTCCCCCAAAAAAAACGTTTAAACAAAAACTTAAAGTATTTTTAAGGTTACTTAAAGGGCAGCGTCCGTCAAAGTTGACTTGCCCATATTTTGATCATCAAAAGGCTGGTTTGCATGAGTTACCTTTTCATGAAAACGTAACACAAGATGATATTCCGGATGCAGAGGTTGTAATTGCAACCTTTTGGAACACAGCCGAATGGGTCGCAAAATTTTCTGAGTCCAAGGGGCAGAAAATCTATTTTATTCAGCATTATGAGGTTCACCCCTGGCTTCCTGTGGAGCGGGTAAGGCAAACGTTCAGGTTACCATTCAAAAAGATTGTTGTTTCTGGCTGGATTGCCGATTGCCTGAAAACTTACGAAGATGTTTTGGTGGATGCTATTGTGTTAAACGGTGTCGACAGCAAACAGTTTTTTTCACCTGCAAGAGAGAAACAAACAACAGCAACAGTGGGTTTTATGTATTCTCCGAGACATTATAAAGGGACTCAAATAGCCATTGATGCTATTGAACTTGCTAGAAAAACGAATCCGGAATTGATTGTAAAGGTCTTTGCTGCTGAGAGCCCAACCCTGGATATGCCGCTACCTGATAAAACCGAGTTTTTTTTGAGTCCTCATCAAAATCAAATAAAAGATATTTATTCAGCATGTGATGCGTGGTTGTTTACTAGTATCAAAGAGGGGTTTGGTTTGCCAATATTAGAGGCTATGTCCTGTAAAACCCCGGTAATAGCCACTCCAGCAGGTGCTGCCACTGATCTGATAACACCAGAAAATGGAATATTAGTTGATGATTACAGTGCCGAAAAAATAGCTGGCGCAATTAATTTGATATCAAAATCAACTGAAAAAGAGTGGAGGCAATTATCAGAGAATGCCTTTGAAACCGCGCAACAGAATTCATGGGAGAAATCCTGCGATCAATTCGAGTCAGCTTTAATAGATAGTTTGGAATCATCCAAGGATATTTAATGTATTTCGTCACTATAAGTCAGATGTATACCCATGAGTAAACTATGCCTTATCCCTTCTGTAGGGTATTGGATAGAGAACGACAAAAAGTTCTTTGACAGAAAGTTCTATGATGGATTAAGCATATATCAGAGACTTTGGGGAGGAGCGTTGCAGGTTTGTATAAGAAAAAGTACAGCGCCGCTCCCGAAATTTGGTTTAGTGGAATATGTTAAAGAAGCATCACCGATAAAATTCGTGTTTCTTGATGATGATGAAAAGCCAGGTATAAAACATTTAAACGGAGTTGATGTTGCGCTTGTTTCGGCCGATGAGTTTCGCAATTTAGGCTTATCTAAAATTTGTCATTTATATAAGGTTAAATGTATTTATTACATTGAGTACATACTGGAAACACGTATACAAATTAATTTTTTATCCAGTGCATCTTTTTTCAAAAAAATAAAGACGACGATCTGGCTGCTCTTGATGGAGCTAAAGCGCCGTTCATCTTTGGTTTATGCTGATGGCTTACAAGCAAATGGAACACCCGCTTATAATGCTTATCAGAATAGAATAAAAGATGCTGAATCAGCACTGTTATATTTTGATTCACGCAATACAGTCGACATGCTGATAAGCAATGAAAACCTAAATGAACGGCTTAGTAGATTATTAAGTAACAATACTCTGCGACTTGCTTTTTCCGGGCGTATTACTGCCATGAAAGGTGCTGATGATTTAATTGAATTTGCCAAGATTCTGAAGAAAAAAAAAGTAGATTTTCATTTAGATATTTTTGGTGATGGTGATTTGAATGAGTTCTTGAGTCGTGAAATTGACAAGGCAAAACTTTCGAACTTTGTAACTTTTCATGGAGCAGTTGATTATAAATCTGAATTAGTCCCTTTCATCCAGCAAAATATTGACGTCTTTATTTGCTGTCACAAACAAAGTGATCCTTCATGTACTTATCTTGAAACCTATTCGTGCGGCGTGCCGATATTAGGCTATGCAAACAAAGCACACAGCGGGATTCTGAAGATTGCAGATGTTGGATGGGAAGTACCGTTAAGGAGTATTAATACTCTGGTTGAAAAATTGATTGAGATTAATTCAAACAGAAATGAAGTCGCTGACAAATCTCGAAGAGCCATTGAATTTGCCAAATCGCATACTTTTGAAAAGACTTTCCAGAACCGCATTGACAACTGTCGTTATGTGATGAAACAACATGATTGATTTAGCAATTATTATTATTAACTATAAAACACCTCACTTGACTGTAAGTGTTTTGGAGTCATTGATCAGTGAAGTTGATATTTCCGTCATGAAAGTTGTCGTAATTGATAATGACTCCCGAGATGATTCACTCTTAATTCTCGATAAGTGGCTCAAGGAAAATGCAGCAAACTCTTGGGTTAATTTAATTGCTTCAAATATTAATAAAGGTTTTTCTGGTGGAAATAATCTTGGCATTCAATCTGTAAAAGCTAAAAACTACTTATTACTGAATAGTGATACCACTGTCCGACCTGGTGCCATTCGTCTTCTTTTAGAAACAGCAAACAAGCATCCTGAGGCAGGATTAATAAGTCCACGATTGGAGTCTACTTCTGGCAAAGCACAGGAAAGTTGTTTCCGGTTTCATACCCCCATCAGTGAGTTCATCAATTCGGCAAGTACCAGCTTAATAACTAAAGCATTCAGAAAGTATGTTGTTGCTCAACCAGTAAAAGATTATTCAGATTATTATCAATGGACAAGTTTTGCATGTATTTTGATCAAAGCAGAAGTGATCGAGCAGATTGGTTTATTGGATGAAAAATTTTTTATGTATTATGAGGATGTTGAGTTTAGCTTTCGTGCGTTAAAGGCTGGGTGGAAAGTGTTAAATAACCCCGAGGCACATGTTGTACATCTTCGTGGTGGCAGCTCACCAGTAAAATCACAAACAAAATTACGTAAACGTGTACCAAGATATTTCTACGAATCGCGTACCCTTTATTTTTATAAACTGTATGGCCAAAGTGGTTTATTGTCAGCCAATATATTATGGTCATTAGGCGCATTCATTGCCTTTATAAGAAGCCTGCTTTCAAATAAATATAAATCTAAGATAGTCGCGAAGCAGTGGCAGGATAACTGGATAAATTATTTAAATCCGACTAAGCCATATACACATCCTGATGATTATGACCAAACCTGATTTCATTATTATTGGTGCGATGAAAAGTGCCACTAGTACGCTGCATGAGCAACTGGCATTACAGCCGGGTTTTTTTATGTCGACCCCTAAAGAGCCAAATTTCTTCAGTGATGATGAGATATATGAATTGGGGCTTGATTGGTATGCCAATCTTTACTCTGCTTCAGACGCTGGCGATATTTGTGGTGAATCCAGTACGCACTATACAAAATTACCCGATTACCCCCAGACGATAGAACGAATGAAGGCCTATTTGCCTTCATTAAAACTAATTTATGTTATTCGCCATCCAATTGACCGGTTAGTTTCTCACTACATTCATCAGTGGTCGCAAAATGTTATAAAAGTTAATATTAATCAGGCAATTGATGAGTTTGATGAGCTTGTAAATTACAGTCGTTACTCAATGCAGCTTGCCCCCTTCATAGATGCTTATGGTGCAGAAAATATTCATATTGCCTTTTCTGAGGCTTTTAGAGTTAGACCACAATATGAATTGGAAAAGGTGACTCGCTTTTTGGGATATTCCTCCCCAGTTATCTGGTATGAAAATTTACCGGAACAAAATGTCTCAAGTGATCGAATCCGTCGTTTTAAAGGCTATGATTTTGTTATTAATCATCCGTTATTAGCGTGGTTAAGAAGAAATCTTATCCCTAAAGCGTTCCGGGATAAGGTCAAAGAGCAACTTACATTAAAGAATCGGCCACAAATTGACGAACAACACATGTCAAAGCTAGTGCAAATATTTAATGATGACTTGGAAAACTTGGGAAAACTATTAGGTATTGAGCTAGATTTAAGTAACTATTCATCAAGTGCAAAAATTACCGATGCAAGACTAATAAAATAGCTATGATGTTGATGAAAAGTTGTTTCTATAAACTCAAAATAATTAGATTTATCTAAAAGGAATGACTGCTTCTATGGATTACAGTGGAAAGCTTATTGGAGCAGTAGTCATAGGGAGAAATGAAGGCGATCGTCTGAAGCAATGTTTAACATCCTTGTGTAATGATATCGAACATATCGTATATGTTGATTCTGGTTCAACCGATGGCAGTGTTGAGATGGCACTGGAAATGAGCGTTAGAGTTGTTGAACTGGATATGACAAAGCCTTTTACAGCTGCAAGGGCTCGTAATGCAGGCCTGGCGGTTTTACTTGAATCTAATCCACAGTTGGATTATGTGCAATTTGTAGATGGTGATTGCGAAGTGCAGCGCTCCTGGCTAGGTTTAGCTTTTGAATTTTTATCATCACATCCTGATTTTGCAGCCGTATGTGGTCGTCGTAGAGAGCGTTATCCAACAGCAACTATATACAATCAGTTATGTGATATTGAGTGGGATACGCCAATCGGTGAAGCCAAAGCTTGTGGTGGCGACGCTTTATTTCGTGTTTCTGCATTAACATCGGTGGATGGTTATCAAGATAGTTTGATTGCCGGAGAAGAACCCGAAATGTGTTTCAGAATGCGTCAACTGGGCTGGAAAGTGATGCGCTTGGATGCTGAAATGACTCTGCATGATGCTGCAATGACACGCTTCAGTCAGTGGTGGAAGCGCAACCAAAGGGCGGGTCATGCTTATGCGGAGGGATATGCATTACATGGTAAGTCCTCCGAAAAATTTAAACAGTCAGAGTGCCTAAGCATTCTTTTCTGGTCTTTCCTGCTGCCTTTGGCAATTATTGTGCTGTCACTGATAATGCCTTTTATGCTTGTGCTTTTTATGGTGTATCCACTGCAGATTCTCAGGTTAACCATGCGATACCGCCCTCATTTGAGTGATGTCAAGGTGGCTTTTGCTTATGCTGTTTCCAATGTCGTTGGCAAATGGCCACAATTGACCGGCATGCTGCAGTTTTTTAAAAACAAAAAGCTTGGACTTAAAAGCCAGCTTATCGAATATAAATAACACTGAGTAAGGAAAAGCTTTATGTCGTATCTTTTGGTTTCTCCTTGTCGAAATGAAGCCGCATACATGCGAATTACGCTGGATAGTGTGGTGAATCAAACCGTCCAGCCTGATTTATGGGTCATTGTTGATGATGGTTCTACTGATGAAACACCAAACATTCTGTCTGACTATGCTGAGAAATATCCGTTTATAAAAATCATTACGCGTGAAAATCGTGGGCATCGCAGCGTGGGCCCCGGCGTTATTGAGGCTTTTTATCACGGTTACGATCAGGTTGATGTTTCTCAATTTGATTATGTTTGTAAGTTTGATCTGGATTTAGACTTACCATCCAGATACTTCGAAGTTTTGATCCAACGTATGCAGCAAAACCCTCGTATTGGGACCTGTAGTGGTAAAGCCTATTTTCGGGATAAAAAAACCGCCT
>NZ_DCSO01000114.1:3415-11511 GCF_002325665.1 Methylophaga sp. UBA1464 | reverse complement strand
CAACAGAATCCTCGGATTGGGACTTGCAGCGGTAAGGCCTATTTTAGAGATAAAAAAACTGGTGAACTGATAAGCGAAAAATGTGGTGATGAAATGTCGGTCGGTATGACCAAGTTTTATCGACGTACCTGTTTTGAAGCGATTGGTGGATTTGTTCGTCAGGTAATGTGGGATGGGATTGACTGTCATAAATGTCGTCAACTTGGTTGGATTGCAGTGAGTTGGGATGAGCCGGATTTACAGTTTATTCATTTACGTCCCATGGGGTCCAGTCAGCAGGGAATTTTTACGGGCCGAATGCGCCATGGCTTTGGTCAGTATTTTATGGGGACGGGCCTGACCTACATGACAGCATCATCAATATTTCGGATGTTGCATCCTCCGTACTTACTGGGGGGCGCAGCTATGTGGTGGGGCTATGTAAAAAGTATGCTGCAGCGTAAACCACGTTTTGCGGATAAAGAACTGGTTAAATTCATTAATCAGTATCAATGGCAATGTTTGTTAAAGGGCAAAGCCAAAGCAACAGAAGACTTAAATGCCCGGCAGGCAAGGGTATGGGAAAAACAGTATGCCTGATAAGGCCGAATCTTTATTACGAATTGCCTATTTGGCTCCAGAAATACCTGCCCTCTCTGCTACGTTTGTTTATAACGAAATATTAGAGCTAGGCAAACAGGGTGCCTACGTTAAACCTTTTTCTGTTCATCGTCCAGCCCATATAGCTTCAGAAGCATCGCTTAGTGACTTGAAAGGTGATGTATTTCACTTGTACGAAACGCCTAAATGGCAGGTTTTGTTCGATAACGTGACCATGATAATTAGGCACCCTGTTGGTTATCTAAAAGCATTAGGCAGACTGTCAGGTGATGTGATTCGGCAAGGTTTGATTTCACGTTCTGCTTTAGGACTTTGTTATCGCTTTTTTTATGCGGCAACGCTGGCTAAACAATTAAAACTAGCCAGAATTCAACATTTGCATGTTCATTTTGCCCATATTCCTACCGATATTGCGATGTACGCTGTGCCGATGGTGGGGATCGAATTTAGTGTCCAGGCCCATGCGAATGATTTATTTGAAAGAGGTTGGTTACTCAAACAAAAAGTGGAACGTTCTGCTTTTTTTGCCACTATTTCAGAATTTAACCGTCGGTTTCTTGCTGATTTACAAGCTGATACCAAAAAAATACAAATTGTGAGATGTGGTGTAGACCAGAGCTGGCAGCCTCCCATTAAATCATTACTAAACAATGATATTTTTACGATTGGTACCGTTGGCCGCCTGGTTGAGAAAAAAGGTATTGATACGTTAATCAGTGCTCTTTCTGGGGTAATTAGAGATGGACGAAAGATTTGTTTAAAAATTGCTGGTAACGGTCCGCTGGAGACCGCATTAAAGCAGCAAGTAACTTCGCTTGAGCTAACCGAAGAATCCGTGCAATTTGTTGGTGCTTTGCCTCATGATCAGGTTGCAAAGTTTATTAGTGGTTTAGATGTGTTTGTATTGTCTTGCAAAAAAGATAGCAACGGTGATATGGATGGCATACCAGTTGTGTTGATGGAAGCCATGCTTTGTGAGGTGCCGGTGATTTCGACTGAGCTTTCAGGTATTCCGGAGCTTGTTTTAAATAACCTATCTGGATTAACTGTACCCCCAGAAAATGATATGGAACTATCAAAAGCGATATGTCAGCTAATGGATTCATCTGATACGCGATTACGGATTATTTCAGGTGGTAAACAAAGAGTCGAAGATGAGTTTTTATTGAATAAAAACGTCGCAAGGCTTTTAAAGTTAATTAAGTCATCAATTAATATTAGACATTCATAATGAACCCACCTGGATCAAAATCACGTTTAGCCGTTGGTCAAGATCAATATTGCCTCATGGGACTTCCTTTTGATGCTGTGTCACTAAGCGATGCTACTGACATTATTTCCAAATCCATTGACCAGCAAATCCCATGCTTTCTTTCTACTCCGAACCTTAACTTCACTGTTATGGCCCAAGATGATCCGGATTTTTATAATTCGGTGATACAAAGTGATTTGGTCGTGGCTGATGGAATGCCATTGATATGGGTTGCCAGGTTTCTTAACTTACCTATCTACGAACGTGTTGCAGGTTCAGATTTGTTTGCATTTCTGTCCAATCAGCCAAGAAAGAAAAAAATCCGGGTGTTTTTCTTTGGTGGTGAAGCCGGCATCGCAGTAAAAGCTCATCATGAATTGAACGAAAGTAGTCAAGGTATGGAAAGTTGCGGTTTTTATGATCCCGGTTTTGTCTCAATTGAAGAGATGAGTACGGAAGATATTATTAACCACATTAATGGCTGTGAGCCTGACTTTATCGTAGTAGCACTTGGTGCGAAAAAAGGACAGCGCTGGATTATGCATAATCGCAGTAGGTTGAATGCACCGGTAATCAGTCATCTGGGAGCGGTCATTAATTTTGTTGCGGGTAATGTGCAGCGTGCGCCTGATAAGTGGCAGCGTTACGGTTTCGAGTGGTTATGGCGGATTAAACAGGAACCCAAATTATACAAACGCTATCTTGGTGATGGCTTAAGGTTTATAAAAATGTTGGTGACACAAACGTTGCCCTTGGCAGTTTATTCTCGACGACTGGTTAATAAAGCAGATATTGGCAATGGCCAAGTTTTTGCTGATACGTTACCGCAACAGGATAAATTCACAGTTAGATTTAAAGGTAGCATTAATACAGGGCAGGCAATTGAGTTTGAAAATGTACTGCAATCGGCATTGTTGAGTGGTAAAGACGTTATTATTAATGGTGCAGAAATACGGTATTTATCAATGTCGGCTATTGCCAGATTATTAACATTCCAGGCCCAGCTTGAACAAAAGCAAAATGAATTGCTACTTAAAGATTTCCCTGCCAAGATCATAACTTTACTGCGTTTGAGTAGCGTTTTACAAAGATTCAAGTTAATCTGATTTGAATGTGAATTACATATACCGGATGGGGCGCAAAGTTGTTAAATATTAAGATGACAGGGATGTTTATCCTCGCACTGACACTGGCAATAATCGCCTATTGGTCAGGCCTTTCAGAAGCTGTCTCACGATGGATGATTCAAGAAGAATACAGCCATGGTTTTTTGATCCCGTTGGTTACCCTGTTCATCCTGTGGGAAAAACGCCACCTTATAAGTAGCGCAATGGGGCCACCAATGTGGTCAGGTGTTGTACTGATCTTTATCGCTTTGGGTATTTTCTTTGTAGGTGAAATCAGCGCGCTTTATTTGTTAATACAATACTCATTCATATTAGTTTTGCTTGGCCTTTCAATGATAACTGTCGGTAAAGCAACAAAATATACCTATGTTCCTATTTTGTTACTGTTGTTTGCCATTCCCTTGCCCTATGTTGTTGAAGTCTTACTCACCGCAAAATTACAGCTTTTCTCATCCTGGATAGGTGTGCAGGTCATTCGCCTGTTCCAGATACCGGTTTTTCTGGAAGGTAATATTATTGATCTGGGTGTTTACAAGCTTCAGGTCGTTGAAGCCTGCAGTGGTTTACGCTATCTGTTTCCGCTGATGAGTCTCGGCTTTATCGCGGCATATTTTTATCAAGCTGCTTTCTGGAAACGCGCCACCGTGTTTTTGATGACCATCCCCATCACAATTTTAATGAACAGTTTCCGTATTGGTGTTATCGGCGTCATGGTGGATAACTGGGGCATTTCAATGGCAGAAGGTTTTCTGCATGACTTTGAAGGCTGGATCATCTTTATGGCGTGCGCTGCCTTGCTGTTTTTGCTGGTGGTATTGCTGGAAAAAATAGCGCCAAGCCGCAAGACGTTGTCACAATTATTTGGCGTTGTCGATCACGCCCCTTCGAATAATATGTTCAGCATTAATAGTAAACCCTATTCCTATAAACCCTTTATTGTCGTCATTTTGATTTTAATTATCGCTTTGTTTTCAACAAAGTTTGTGGATAACCGGGAGGAAGAGGTGCCTGCACACGAAGGCTTTATCAGCTTTCCTTTGCAGTTTACTGATTGGATTGGCCAGCATGACAAACTTGATGAAAGAGTCATTGATCAATTGGGAATGAGTGATTACCTGTTTGTTAATTACACCGGTATTGATAGAAATGTGGTGAATCTCTATGTGGCCTATTATGAAACCCAGCGTAAAGGGGTCTCGCCACATTCGCCAAGGGTCTGTATCCCCGGAGGCGGTTGGGAGATTGCAGACTTCAGGCGAGATGAAGTAAATGGCCACCCCATAAACCGCGTTGTCATTAAAAATGGTGATCAGGAACAGCTGGTTTATTATTGGTTCCAGGGGAGGGGGCGTATCATCGCTAATGAGTATTCAAATAAGTGGTATCTTTTTAATGATGCGATTCTTGAAAACCGTACCGATGGCGCGCTTGTGAGGTATGTCACTCCAGTCTCTCCCGGAGAGACGCTGAAAGATGCCGATGCCAGAATAAAATTATTGATGGATCAGACGGGTCCGGAATTAAAAAGATATATTGCAGATTAAATCAGGATGATCGCTATGAAAACATTAAAAAAATCCATTATTGCCATGGCCTTGCTGACAGCTGTTACGGCTTGTGGCTCTGCTGAGGAGTCAGCCGAAAAGTTTATCGAGAGCGGTAAGGCGCTGATGTCTGAAGGTGAATATGATAAAGCGCGTTTAGAGTTCCGCAATGCCATTCAAATTAACCCAACCGAAGCAGAACCTTATTATCAGCTATCTTTAATAGATGAAAAGAACCAAAAATGGAAAGAGATGTATGCCAATCTGCGTGCTGCTCAATCATTAGATCCAGATAACCCCAAAATCATGCTTAAATTAGGTCAGATGGAGGTGGTTACCGGGCAAATTGAAGAAGCACTGAGCAGTGCTGAAAAAGTACTCGCCATTGAACCGGATAATATCGAAGCAATTTTATTGCGTGCGAATGCATTTATGAAGCAGCAAAACTTTGGCCAGGCGCAAAAAGATATTGATAGGGCGCTTGAAATTGATCCGAAATCGCTGGATGCACTTTCTTACCAGGTAATGATTTATAAAGAATTGCGACAGTATCCTGACGCGCTGAGTGCAGCAGAAAAAGCGTTAGCAGTTCATCCTGAAGCGATGCCAATAAAAATGATTCAGTTGGCAATTTATGATGAACAAAAAAGCTATCAGGACATGGAACGTCTGTACCGTGAGATCATGGTGGATTATCCGGAAGAGAGCTGGGTTGTATTTTCTTTAGTGAAATTACTAAGCGATGGCTTGAATCGTTATGAAGATGCCAAATCTGAATTACAGAAATTTATTGCGGCGAATGAGCAAGATACAGAAGCAAAACTGGTGTATATCAAGTTGCTCGAATCTCAAAATGCCGACGAGGCGATAAATCAACTGGATAAATTTATTCAACAAGAACCGGATAATATTGAATATCGCTTTGTACGCGTAGAAATGCTTATTCAACAAGGAAGATCATCCGAAGCAGTAGACGATTTGAAAACCATCATTCAGGCTGAGCCAAACAGTGAAGGTGGTTTCAGAGCCCAGATCAACCTGGCTTCTATTGAAGCCTCTAAAGGTAATTTTGATGAGGCTGAAACCATTGTGGATCAAGTGTTGGCAGAGTCCTCCGAAAATGAAATGGCATTGTTACTTAAAGCCAAACTTCAGTTAAGAGGCGAAAAATACGATGCGGCAATCAGTAATCTTCGAATTTTAGTCAGAAACAATCCTAATGCCGATGAGGCATTGGTGCTGCTGGCACAATCTTATGCTAATTCTGGTTCTGAACAATTGGCAGAAAGCAGTTACAGACAAGCTTTATCAGCAAACTCAAAAAATGTTCAGGCAGCGCTTGCTGTAGCACAGATGATGATTCGTGATAATGATTTGGACCGTTCAGAAACGGTACTGTTGAATGCTTTACGAGGAGATAGCAAAAATCAGGACTTGTTACAGGCGCTTGCTCAACTGAGAATGCTTAAACAGGATTGGGCAGGAACTGAAGATACGCTGAATAGTTTGGAAACGGATTCGGCCGTCAATCATTTGTTACGTGCACAGATGTATCAGGGACTGGAAGATTACACGCTGGCGATTGTAGAGTTTGAAAAGGCGCTTGAGTTAAATCCAGGTCTGAATCCAGCTTTACAAGGATTGGCCGCAACTCATATGAAAGTCGAGCAGCATGAAGCCGCAGTCACATACTTGCGCCAGCATATTAGCGATCATCCTGAACAGATTAATGGATATGCTGCTTTAGCAAGTGTCTATCGTGATACCGGAGATAATACAAAGGCTCTTGAGACCCTTGAGCAAGGTGCTTCACAACATCCCGGCTGGATTGAAAGTTATCGTTTTATCGCTGACTTTCATACGCGTGAGGGAAACAGCGAGAAAGCCATTGAAACTTTCAAACGGGGGCTTGCAGCGAATCCTGAAAACAATATTCTTTCAATGCAACTGGCTTCGAGTTATGAGTCAGCAGGTAACTTTGAACAAGCGCGTGTGCTTTATGAAGAGGTCATCGCTCGAGACCCTTCCGTTGATGTTGCTGCGAACAACTTAGCGAGTTTGTTATCAGAACAATTTGAATCACCGGAAAACCTGCAACGTGCACTCACGTTATCCAGCCGTTTCCGTGATTCAGAGCAACCGTATTTTGCGGATACCTTTGGTTGGGTGAATTACAAGCTGGGTAATTATGACGATGCCAGACCGGCTTTGGAAAAAGCAGCTTCAAGTAACAATGCTATTGCATTATTCCATTATCATCTTGGCCGTTTATATATAGCCCTGGAAATGCCGCAGCAAGCTCGTGAATCCTTTGAACAGGCACAACGCATGGCAGCTGAAGAAAGTGATAATGAGTTAACGGGCAAAATAGTTGAGCAATTAAGCCAGTTATAAATTTTAAATGTCATAAAAAAGCCTTGCAGCTTTATAAGCTGCAAGGCTTTTTTTTATGCCGCTGTTAACCAGCCATGCGTCTTAACACATCATCTTTCTGGATAAAGTGATGATATAACGCCCCGGCGATATGGGCGACAACCAGAAATACCAATAAAAAAGCAAAAGGAGAGTGCCATTCACCCAGTGCGAGTGCCCACGGTACTTCATCTGCTGGTTTGCCAATCAGTTCATAACCAAAGACTTTGACCGGGTAGCCTTTACCGTGAATGTACAATGCGCCCAGAAAAGGCATAACGAGCATTGAAAAATACATCAAACGATGCGCTATTTTGGCAATAACGCCGTCCAGGCCAGGGTTTACTGGTCGCTGTGGTTTTTGCTTTAACGTCCATAGCAATCTGGCGATAGTCAGAATTAAAATCACCGCACCCATTGAAACATGCCAGGGACCGAATGTGTCACCTAACCAGTGTTCGCCATCATTGATGCGATCTGCAAATTTGAAAAACTGTTGCAGTACTATTACCGCTATTGCCCAATGAAAAACGCGTGTTAACGTGCCATAACGTTCATGGTTGTCTTGTAACATTTCACTCTCCTTTGTTTACCAATATTTTCTTATAGGATTATTGAGTATAAATACCTTAACTTTAAGTGTTTATTAAGAGGTATGAATAAAGGGATGTTCCCGGGTCATATTTTTGACTTAAACGTCAATGAAATGTCTGTGGATCTGTTCCAGACTTGCATAAATGTGATCAATAAATGCCTGAGCCACGCGTGAAGGGTATTTACCCATAGGGTGTACCAGACACCATGAGCGGCGAATTGGAAAGTCCGGTATCGCCACGGTTTTGAGTATGCCGGTTTGTAATTCCGCCATCACACTCAGTCTTGGCAAAATCGCGACACCAAGACCGGCAATGACCGCGTGTTTAATGAGCTCATTTGAGCCCATTTCCATTAGCGGATTGAGTTGCAGGCGATGTTGCTGGCAGTGATGCTCCACAGCAAATCTTGTCCCTGAACCGTTTTCGCGTATCAACATTGGTTCCGCAAAAAACTGTTTGGCGGATATGCTCATGTTTTCTGACAACGCATGCTGTGCGGGTATAACAGCAATCAACTCGTTATTCAGAAACGGCAGTGTCGATAATGACCGACCTTCTGGCACCA
>NZ_DCSO01000114.1:2673-3313 GCF_002325665.1 Methylophaga sp. UBA1464 | reverse complement strand
CGACCTTCTGGCACCATTGCCATAATGACCAGATCATCAATATTCAGTTTTAATCGCTCCAAAGCCTGACTGCGATTAACGACTTCAATATGCAAATTGACCGTTGGAAACTCTTCGAGGAAGCTGCTGATCAAATGCGGCACAACAGTTTGCGATGAGCTCACAATACTCAGTCTTAAATCGCCCGAAAGGGCTTCACGTAATAAATTCAATTCACTTTGCAACTCGCTCATTTGACCAAACAGCTGGTCAATAAACGTGGCAACACGCTCACCCGCTTCGGTGCAATATAGCTGACGGCCAATATATTCAAACAACGGTTGTTCCAGTGCGTTTTCAAGATGGCGCATTTGCGAGCTGACAGCAGGCTGTGTCAGGCCTAGATGTTCCGCTGCTTTGCGATATCCCTTATGTTGATAGACCGCCTGAAATACCTGCATTTGTCTGAATGACAGGCGAGATAATAATTGTTGCAGGCTGAGTGCCATGGTTTTGCACCTGTAAATAGATTGATAAGTTATTACTTATCGATGAATTATATTTTATTGATTTTTGTTTATCATTAATTTGCTCTACGCTTAGCAAACAAATTTGGCCGAGGCTGAGCTATGTTGAAAAAAATTCTGATCGCCAACCGTGG
>NZ_DCSO01000114.1:859-2582 GCF_002325665.1 Methylophaga sp. UBA1464 | reverse complement strand
CTGATCGCCAACCGTGGCGAAATTGCTGTCCGAATCATTCGGGCCTGTTCCGAAATGGGTATTCGTTCTGTAGCCATTTATACCGAACCGGATCGTTATGCCCTTCATGTCAAACGTGCAGACGAGTCTTATTCGTTGGGCGAAAACCCGCTGGAAGGCTATCTGGATCCGGTCCGACTGGTTAATCTGGCGGTAGAGACGGGCTGTGATGCCATCCATCCCGGTTATGGCTTTCTTTCTGAAAACGCCAGGTTTGCCCGATTATGTGAACAAAACGGCATCATCTTTATAGGTCCTAAAGCGTCGGTTATCGAAAAAATGGGCGATAAAACAGCCGCTCGTGACAGCATGCGTGAAGCTGGCGTGCCAATCACTCCCGGTTCTGACGGTAACCTTGAAGATATTAGTGAAGCATTAACGGTTGCCGAGGAAATTGGTTATCCCATCATGCTCAAAGCCACTTCCGGTGGTGGTGGTCGAGGCATTCGTCGTTGCGATACGCCTGCAGAACTCAAACAGCAGTTTCCCCGGGTCATTTCTGAAGCGACCAAAGCCTTTGGCTCAGCTGAAGTGTTTATGGAAAAGTGTATTGTGAATCCGCGGCATATCGAAGTGCAGGTGTTGGCTGATAGCCATGGCAACGTTGTACATCTATATGAGCGTGACTGTTCTATTCAACGGCGTAATCAGAAACTGATTGAAATTGCTCCCAGCCCGCAACTGACTCCGGAGCAACGCAATTATATTGGTGGGCTGGCCGTCAAAGCTACTGAGGCGGTCGGCTATGAAAATGCCGGAACGGTTGAGTTTCTGCTGACCGGTAATCAGGTGTATTTCATGGAAATGAATACCCGTATTCAGGTCGAACATACCATCACTGAACAGATCACCGGGATTGATATTGTCCGTGAACAATTACGCATAGCCGCCGGTGAAACGCTGCGTTACCGGCAGGAAGATATTCACTATCGTGGTTTTGCTTTGCAGTTCCGTATCAATGCCGAAGATCCGAAAAATGATTTCTTGCCTAGCTTTGGTCGTATAACCCATTACTATGCGCCCGGCGGACCGGGAGTTCGGGTGGATACGGCAATCTATACAGGTTATGAAATCCCACCGTATTTTGATTCGATGTGTTTGAAATTAGTGGTCTGGGCATTGGATTGGGAAGATGCGGTGGATCGTGGCCGTCGTGCGCTTGACGATATGCGTTTGCATGGCATTAAAACCACTGCCAGCTATTATCAGCAAATCCTCAAGCATCCTGATTTCAGAGCCGGAAAGTTCGATACCAGCTTTGTGGCTGCCCATCCCGAATTACTGACCTATTCAGATAAACGTCATCCCACCGCATTAGCATTAGTCCTGGCTACGGCCATTGCTGCCCATGCAGGCTGGTAAAACAAGTTAGATCCGGAGAATTGTAATGAAACAAATCCAAGTTACCGATGTGACACTGCGTGATGCACATCAATCATTGATTGCTACCCGTATGCGTACCGATGACATGTTACCGATCTGTGAAAAGCTGGACCGCGTCGGCTACTGGTCATTGGAAGTCTGGGGCGGGGCGACTTTTGATGCCTGCGTGCGTTATCTGAAAGAAGATCCCTGGCAGCGTTTACGTTTATTAAAAGGCGTTTTACCAAATACGCGTCTGCAAATGTTATTGCGTGGTCAAAACCTGTTGGGTTACCGGCATTATGCCGATGATGTAGTCAGC
>NZ_DCSO01000114.1:0-805 GCF_002325665.1 Methylophaga sp. UBA1464 | reverse complement strand
ACGATGTATTCCGAGTGTTTGATGCATTAAACGATATGCGTAATCTGGAAACTGCTTTAAAAGCCGTGAAAGATGCCGGTAAACATGCCCAGGGCACCATCAGCTATACCACCAGTCCGGTACACACACCTGAATTATTTGTTGAGCAGGCCAAAACCCTCCGGGATATGGGGGCGGATTCCATTGCGATAAAAGATATGGCTGGTCTGCTGGCCCCGTATCCAACCTATGAGCTGGTTAAAGCGATTAAATCCGCTGTGGATTTGCCGCTGGTGATTCATAGTCACTCCACATCTGGTCTGGCACCGCTTTGTCAGTTAAAAGCCATTGAAGCAGGCGTTGACCGGATTGATACAGCCATATCCGCGTTTGCTGGCGGCACCAGTCATCCTGCTACTGAAAGTCAGGTGGCGGCGCTAAAAGGAACTGAATGGGATACCGGATTGGATTTGAATTTACTGTCGGAAATTGCTGATTATTTCCGTGAAGTGCGTAAAAAATATCATCAGTTTGAAAGCGAGTTCACCCGCGAAGATGTGTCCGTGCAAATCAATCAGGTGCCGGGGGGGATGATGTCCAATCTGGCGAATCAGCTGAAAGAGCAGAATGCTTTGGATCGTATTCGTGATGTTTTTGCTGAAATTCCGCGAGTGCGTGAAGATCTGGGCTTTCCACCCTTGGTCACGCCAACCTCACAAATCGTTGGCACGCAGGCGGTGTATAACGTATTAAGTGGTGAGCGCTATAAAACCATAACCAATGAGGTTAAGCGTTATTTGCTGGGTGGCTACGGTCAACCACCGGC
>NZ_DCSO01000031.1:2267-3293 GCF_002325665.1 Methylophaga sp. UBA1464 | reverse complement strand
CGAAGGTTCAAATCCTTCTGTCCCGACCACTAGCAACTTTAGGGCTTGTTGATCTTTCATCCCCGCCAGCAGTGGTGGATATGAAAGATCAACAGCCCCGAAAGTTTTTTTAACTCTCTCTTTTTTTAGCTCGACTCGCTATTACACGTTTGCGCTTTTCCTGTGGCGTTTCAGGTTGCTTTTTTTTGCGCTCTTGAAACGGATTTTCGCTGGTTTTAAATTCAATCATCACCGGCGTACCCTGCAATTTAAGTGCAGTACGGAAGTAATTTTCCAGATATCGGCGATAACTGTTTGGCGTCGCTTCGGTCTGATTGCCATGGATGATTATGCGGGGAGGATTTTTACCACCCAAATGCGCATAACGGTATTTAATACGGCGTCCATTAACCAATGGCGGCTGATGATCGGCAACAGCTTCTTCCAATACCCGCGTCAGTTGTGGGGTCGGGATCTTGGCTAAGGCAGAACCATAAGCTTTTTTGACGGATTTAAGTAATAACCCCACACCACTCCCATGCAAGGCTGAGATAAAGTGAGTTTTGGCAAAATTCAAAAAAGGCAAGCGACGCTCAATATTGGTCGCAACCCACTCACGTTCCTGCTTCTCCAGACCATCCCATTTATTGACTGCAATAACCACAGCGCGGCCACTTTCGATAATCAGACCAGCCAGATGCAGATCCTGATCCACAACACCCTGGTGCGCATCTAACACTAACATAACCACATTAGCCGCCTCGATGGCTTGCAGGGTTTTTACAATGCTGAACTTTTCCAGTGCTTCGGAAACCTTGGAACGGCGTCTGACACCGGCTGTATCGATTAAAATATAGTTAGTACCGTCTTTTTCGAATGGAATATAAATACTATCCCGGGTAGTACCAGGTTCATCAAAAGCCACAACCCGGTCTTCACCGAGCAGACGATTGACCAGCGTTGATTTGCCTACATTTGGTCTACCCACAACGGCGAGACGAATATCACCTGACGTATCTTCTTCTTTTTCATCTTCTTCTTTTTCTT
>NZ_DCSO01000031.1:0-2089 GCF_002325665.1 Methylophaga sp. UBA1464 | reverse complement strand
CCCTGGGTGGCAGAAATCACTTCCGGCTCTCCCAGTCCAAGTCGATAAAAATCTGCAGCCGCTAATTCGCGTTGTTCACTTTCTGTTTTATTAATCACTAATAAAACCGGTTTGCCGACATTGCGTAGCTGTTTAGCAATCAACTCATCTCCCGGTACCACACCTGCCTTGCCATCCACTACAAATAAGATCAGATCGGCTTCAACAATCGCCAGTTCAGCCTGTTTACGCATCAGTTCTGACATATCGTCACCTTTAACGGTCAAACCGCCGGTGTCGATCAGGATAAATTCAGCTTCGTCATGTCGGGCATTGCCGTAAATACGATCCCGGGTCAAACCGGCATAATCTGCAACCAAAGCATTACGGGTTTTGGTGAGTCGATTAAATAAGGTGGATTTGCCAACATTCGGCCGCCCAACAAGCGCAATAACAGGTTTCACAGTTAAGGGATCCGAATGGCGGTTAACTTGCCGCCTGTAGTCATTACATAAAGCACACCATCGCGAACGATTGGTTGGCTGCGAATAGCATTTTTATCCAGTCGTTGCCGTGCAACAAAACGACCATCAGAACGAGCGACCCAATGCAGATACCCCTCAAAGTCGCCTACAACAACATAATCACCCGCAATGACCGGCGCAGAAATCGTCCGTCTTAACAATAATGTCTGCCGCCATAATGAATCACCGGTACCATCAGCAATTGCCCATAAATAACTTTGATCATCGCTGACATAAACAGCATCGGATGGTGCCACGGAAATACCTGTTGTTGAAGACATTTCCCTGTCCCACAGAGGTCGTCCAGTATCGACGTCCATCGCTGCAAGATTGCCCTGAAATGCAACCACATACACAATGCCGTTATGGATAACGGGATCCGCATCAATATCAACTAACCGTTCTAACTCGGTTCGCCCACTCGGTATTGCGACACTTCTTTCCCAGATAACTTTGCCATCATTCAACGACAGTGCTATCAACTTACCATTATCATAACCAGCAATAACACTTTGCCCTTCAATCACTGGAGAGCTGACGCCTCGTAAACTTAATAACGGTACAGCCCGCTGGTAGTTCCACAGAACATTACCGCTGCTGGCTGAAATAGCCGTTAACCGACCATCAGCCGTTCTCACAACAACATTGTCGCCACCGACTTTTGCCGGTGCCAGTACTTCACTGCTGAGACGTTGACGCCAGAGTTCTTTGCCTGTGGTTTCATCCAATGCCACCACATCCCCGGACTGGGCACCTACGATGATAAGACCTTCTCCTCCACCAACCCCGGTAGCGACAGGAATATTTAATTTGCTACGCCATTCACGTCGGCCATTTTCAATATTATGGCTGCGCACATCTCCTTTATGATCCACTGTATAAATGAAATCACCTTGCAACCATGGGGCAAGATTTGCATAAGCTGTTTCAGCACCATCACCGGTACCAGTAGACCATAAGGTCTTAGGTTCAAACTCAACTTCAAACTCAGTAAGTTCGGTCGGCGGAGCTTCATAGCTGTCTGCAGCAAAAAATTCTTTAACTGTTCCACATCCTGACAATGTGGTGAGTACTATTCCGACAAATAGATATTTTATTAAATTAGCTTTCATTGATAACAGCCACATCATCACGCTTCATTTCTAATAGCGTTTTACGCGGATCATCTTCATCCATGCTGGAAAGTGCATTTCGGTAAGCTTCAAATGCTTCAGCTTTACTCTCCTGAGCAAGATAAATATCTCCTTCCAGTTCGGCGAACAGTGAAATAAACCCTTCTGACGAACTTTGCTGAGCCAACTGCAAGGCTTGCTCATATTCACCTTGATCGACCAATACGCGAACCATACGAAGTCTGGCTAAATCTTTTTGCCCCGTCAGTTTTGCCTTGTCAGCTGTCCATTTCAAGTATTCCAGTGCGGCTGCGGGCTGATCCTTGCGAGCCTGCTCAGCAGCAAGTTCCAGTGTGGCAAAGGCTGCATAAGGAGTTGAAGAATGCGATTGCA
Source organism: Methylophaga sp. UBA1464 (assembly GCF_002325665.1). Lineage (NCBI taxonomy): Bacteria > Pseudomonadati > Pseudomonadota > Gammaproteobacteria > Thiotrichales > Piscirickettsiaceae > Methylophaga > Methylophaga sp. UBA1464. Next base: position 81 of record NZ_DCSO01000031.1, on the reverse strand, counting down.
TCAGTTCCTGAGTAAGATCTTCTGCTGCAGTTAAATCATCATCACTGATATTCATCTGTACTTGCTGGTACATTGCTGCAG
>NZ_DCSO01000096.1:56887-62082 GCF_002325665.1 Methylophaga sp. UBA1464 | reverse complement strand
ATCAATTGTCCTCAGAGCATATTGAAAAATACTGGAATCAGGACACGCAAATGGCCCTGGTTGCTACACCATCTAACCCAACCGGCACCATTATTGATAAAGACAGCTTAAAAGCCCTTGCAAAAGCTGTAAAAGCCAAACGGGGAGTATTAGTCGTCGATGAGATTTACCATGGATTAAATTACGATAACGTGCATTTACCCTCCATTTTGGAAGTAGATGACGAAGCGATCGTGATCAACAGTTTTTCCAAATTCTTTGGTATGACCGGTTGGCGATTAGGCTGGTTAGTGGTGCCGGAAAGTCTCGAGCCGGTTATGGATCGTCTGGCTCAGAATCTGTTTCTGGCTGCACCGACTACGGCACAATATGCTGCGCTGGCCGCATTTGACCGAGAAACTCAGGATATCCTGGAACAACGTCGTCAGGCATTTGAAAAACGTCGGGATGTATTGCTGCCAGCTCTGCAAACATTAGGTTTTTCGATACCGGTCAAACCCCAGGGTGCGTTTTATTTATATGCGGATTGTCGTAAATTTTTAAACGACACCATCCCTGATGGTATGGCATTGTGTAACTATCTGCTGAGCGAAGCAGGAGTAGCCATTACGCCGGGTAATGATTTTGGGAGCCATCTCGCTGATCAGCATGTGCGATTTGCCTACACAACAGATGAGTCACGGTTAATACAGGCTGTTGAGCGGATTTATACCGCTTTACGTAAGTTTTAGAGCATTACTCCAACGATGAAACCAACACAAGTTGCCGATAGTTATAATCAAATTGCTGACGTTTGGAACAGTGACAACTTCAACCGTGACAATGGCATCAACCAACATGAACGGGCAATTGCATTTGTAAAACACAGATCAAATGCTTTGGATATTGGCTGTGGAGCCAGTGGACGAATTATCGATTTGTTAATTCGTCATGGGTTTGCAGTTGAAGGGTTGGATATCTCAGAAAAAATGCTTGGATTTGCTCGTCAGAGACACCCAAAGCACACCTTTTACCATGCCGATATCAGCAAATGGAAAATTCCCAGACAATACAGTTTTATATCAGCCTGGGACAGCATCTGGCATTTGCCATTAAATCAGCAGCAACCTGTTATGACCAGGTTAATCGATGCCCTGACACCTGGTGGTGTATTGATTTTTACCACTGGTGCTATGGATAAGGCATCTGAAAAAACCGATTCGGCCATGGGGCCGCCAATGTATTACAGTGTTTTGGGAATTCCTGAGACTCTCAGGGTCATTGATGAAGCGGGTGCGGTCTGTCGGCATCTGGAATATGATCAATATCCGGAGTTACACCTTTATCTGATTGTACAAAAACCAGAAGAAGCACTGGACTGATTATCCATGGTTCGACTCAAAGCCTGTTTATACTCTGAGTCGAACCAAAAGGCTGATGTTTATCTTTTCCGTAAAAATTAATGGTAATGTCGGGCAGCGTTAATCACTTTTTTTGCCATGGCTTCATCTTTGCAACGATCAGCAATGTCACCTAACGTTACAATGCCCACCAGTTCTTCGTTTTTAGCATTATTTAAAACTAAAAAACGTTGAACCTGTTGATCAGCCATATTCTGAACGACTTCCTCAATCGGTTTATCTTCATAGGTATACAAAACCCGTTCAGTAGCAATGTTTCGGGCTTTCTGATGAGGATCTTTCGCCTCAGCAACTACTCTGAGCGCGATGTCACGATCGGTTATTACGCCAATGATTCGGTTCTCTTTACTCAATGGCACAAAACCCAAATTTTTATCGCGCATAATTTGAGAAACTTCCTGAATGCTGACGTCGGCATCAAGATAAAAAGGTTGTTTCGTCATCACATCTTTCACTCGCAACATAGAATTTCTCCTTAGATTGTCTCATTTGAGATGAGGGTCAGCCCAAAACACAGGCTCACATAAAATACATGGAGCAGCAGAGAGGAAATTCAACCCAATTGAGAAGTTGATTCAGCCAGCAGTATTTTGCTGTTTGAGTACTTAATTAAAACTAAATCACCTTCTTTGTTAAGTTGCTTTCCAGACTTTTGAGTTGCTGTAAACAATCACGTTGACTCAAAAAGGCCAGTTCCTCTTGATTCTCAAGCCAGGACTCAAGCTGCTGCATAGTTTCAGCATGACGTACTTTCCACTCTGCCAATATCCGAGGTGCATGGAACACTGGAGGTTGCCCAGCATTTTCCGGTAGTTGGGCAATATGCCACTTACACAACTGTGGATCATTGATCAGTCTGATGAATGCATGTTGTTTGGGTTGTTCGGGGAGCGCTGACAATTGTTGATCCAAAGCCACCAGAATGGGGGATGGTCTTTTTTCTTCCGGGCAACGAAGCAGACCAGACCATTTAATCAGTTTACTGCGTCTTGAACCACCACTTATCCAGGATAAGGGAATAGACAACATCAATCCACCGGTAATCGGCAGTAACCAGTAAAACAGTTCAATGCTCAACAACAAAGCAATAACGGCGAGAATGATGCCGAACAATGTATGTCCCGCATGAGCTCTGGCCACAGATGACCAACTCAACGCGCCATCATTTCGTGACTGTGGCATCCAGCCACTGTCCTTACCGCGAAAAATTCCAACAACCACACCAAACTGATGCACCATTAATATTGGCGCATACAAAGCGGACATGAGTATTTCCAGAATAACGCTAAACGTCAGCAGAATCGGGCCGCCAAACTTCATGCAACGTGGAATATTTATCAGCGCTGCAAACCAGCCGAATACTTTTGGTGCAATAACGATAGCCATTGAGACGATAAACAGCGTTAGCGCGCGTTCAGAATCGAATACGGGCCAGGTGGGAAAGAGTGAAGGATTAGCAAAATATTCCGGACGGACGTATCTGGCCTGAACAGCAATGGCTAGGCCGACAACGATGAGAGACAGCCAGAAAACCGCACTTAAATATGACATCAGTCCGGAAAATATATGTAAACGGGTGGGTAATACAAACCCCTGAGCAAACATAAATGGCGTGTGTTGCAGATTGCCCTGACACCACCGGCGATCCCGAATCATGATATCAATCAGTGAAGGGGGAGACTCTTCATAAGTAGACTGGATATCCGTATCAAATCGAACTCCCCAGCCAGCACGTCGTAATAATGCGGCTTCAATAAAATCATGACTCAATACATGACCACCAAAAGGTGGTTTACCCGGCAAGAGAGGTAAATGTGATGACTCGGCAAATGCACGAGTACGGATAATGGCATTATGGCCCCAAAAATTAGACGAAAGGCCATGCCAGGCGGATAAGCCTTCGGCATAAATTGGGCCAAAACAATGATTGGCAAACTGCTGTAGTCGGCCATAGAGCGTATTGGCACGCACAATGGTCGGTAAGGTTTGTATTAATCCCACACTGGGTGATGCCGCCAACCGCCTGGATAGCGTCAGCATACTTTCTGCATTCATCACGCTGTCCGCATCCAGCACGATCATAGCGTCATAGGCACCGCCCCAGCGTTGTACCCAATCTCCGATATTGCCTGCTTTACGCTCGGTATTCTGCTGACGTCGGCGGTAATAAACCGGACAGCCTGATTCATCCTTGTTTATGAGATCAAAAAATGCCTGCTCTTCAGCAATCCAGGCATCTGCCTTGTTGGTATCACTGAGCAGAAAAAATGCATATTTTCCCGGTGCCTTTTCCAGTAAGTCATCACGCATCACCTTGAGTGCTGCCTTGATACGAATAGGATCTTCATTATAGATGGGCAGCAATATGGCGGTAGTAAAGTCGGGTTCCCGTTCGGGTTGTTTAATCAGTCTTGGCTTGAGATGTAATAAGAAGCCGAGCAATGCCTGGGCGAAAGCAAACGAGACCCAAAGGAAGTTGATGCTGAACAGGATTAAAAACAGCCACTGCAGATTAGTGACGACATTGGTTGTGCTTAACACACCATAGATTTCAGAAACACCATAATATGACAAACCCAACATCACCCCAAGCACAAATAACCGGGAAATGAGTGTGCGCAAGATGTAGAAAAATGTCCGCTGGCCAGGGCGCATTGGGAGTCCCTGTTCGTAGACACCATGGCGCGGCATTGCCAATGGCGATTCGGGGGGCAGAGCAGGTTCGTAATGAATGCGCTTTTCTGTATTGTTAATCCGTAAATCCAGGGTCATAGAGAATTGTTCCAGTCCCTGCTAATCCATCTGTAAAGCCATGTGGGAGCAGCATTTACATCATGCTTGTTTAACTGAACCCGTAACTCCGCCACATCAGCATCTTCAGCATCAAACGTGATAAATACCCTTGCACCATTGATATGCGGATTTGCCTCAATACGACTTTCCATAATCTTGCCCTGGCTGATGCTGGCGATAACCTCAATTTGATCCAGATCTTCGCTGCTGATATTACTGTAATCGATCAATACTTCCTTATTACCATCAAACAGTTTCAGGCCACTGGCACTGCCGACGATGCGAGTTTCATTCATATCAGCCGGCACATCATCGGGCGATATTAACGTGTAGGAAAATTTAAAAGGTTCACCTTTTTTAAGACCATCCGCGGGTTTCCAATAAGCAACAATATTGTCATTTTCTTCAGAAGCCGATGGGATCTCAACCAGTTCTACCTGACCTTTACCCCAGTCACCTGCCGGTTTAACCCAGGCGGAGGGACGCTGATGATATTTAGCTTCCAAATCCTGATAATAATTGAAGTCGCGGTGTCGTTGGATTAAACCGAAACCTTTCGGGTTTTCATCGATAAAAGCACTGACTTGCAAAGTTTGTGGATTAATCAGGGGGCGCCAAAGCCGCTCACCCTGACCATTTAGCATTTGCAGTCCTTCGGAATCGTGTACTGCAGGACGATAATCAAGCTGATCGGGGCGATCCATACCACCATGCATAAACATGGAAGTTAACGGTGCAAGTCCGGCATGTTTGATATCTGCTCGCGGAAATAATATAGCGTCGACATCAACCCTGCTGGGGGCACCTGGATGAATGCCAAAACGATAGGCTCCTGTGATGCTTTTACTGTCAAGTAAGGCATGTACCACAATGGCATTCTGTTTTGATGAAGGTCGTTCAATCCAGAACTTTTTAAATAGTGGAAACTCTTCACCTGTGGGTTGTGCTACATCAATGGCAAGTCCGCGAGCTGAAATACCATACAGCTGTCCTTGCGATACG
>NZ_DCSO01000096.1:54719-56808 GCF_002325665.1 Methylophaga sp. UBA1464 | reverse complement strand
TACAGCTGTCCTTGCGATACGATTCTGAAATAACTTGCCCCTTGGAAAACGATAAATTCATCGTGATGATCCTCGCTGTTCAGGGGATAGTGCAAACGCAGGCCAGCATACTTACCGACTTCAGCTATTTTTTTGCCAATATCGTCATTCGGCACGCTGAAAGAGTTTTCAGAAAGTTCAACTGGAAAAGACTCGCCATTTTCTACCACATCAATATCAATCAAATCCTGATAGAGAAATCCCGGTGCAAATAACTGCACTGAAAACCTGGTGGGGGTGCCGCCCCAAATGGCCGCATTTTGCTGAAAATTTATTTGCCGATAGGTAGAGTAGTCAAGATTTTTCAATTCTTCAGGGGCTGATACTGGTTTTTTAAACGGCTGTTCAGCAAGTTGACGAGCATTTTCAATCACTGTATCCCGCGAAAAAGGTTTGCTTTCGAGTTCATTTTCGACAGCCGTTTCAGCATGGCTTGTTTGGAAAAACAACAGTATAAAAATGGCAATGAATAACCCGTAAAAGATCTTTATAGTGAATGAATAGTCGATTTTTGGATGAAGAGATAGATTACTCAACATGCGGCTAAATCCTTATTGCGGAATGATATGGGGATAAAAATAGGGAAGACTCTGTCGAACCAAACTGGATTCAACGATAGTTACTATTTCAGATTCGATACGGTGTAACAATAACTTGAGTTAATATTAACTCATGTATGAATATGCATGATTAAATCTGAAATTTTTTGCATTAAAATTTATTGCCAGGCAAGTTTGATGAAAAACGACAATGATATTCACCAGAATCTTGACGAAGTAATTTGCGATTGCAGTGGAACGACCCGTGGCAAGATTATCAGCCTGGTAGAGCAGGGAATTGTGGATAGCGATACCATTTCACGTAAAACCGGCGCAATTTCTGGCTGTGGTTCCTGTGATTATGATATTGAGAATCTGCTTGATGAAATTGTGTTTAAACAATAAAAACAGTTCAACCAGAAGTTGAGGTGCGGCCGAGTTGCCGCACCTCAATATGCTTCAGATTAGAAGCTGTAATCAAAACCAACTTCGAAAGAACGCTCTGGACCAACATAGATACCTTGGCGAAGACCGGTAATATAAAGTTTGTCCGACAGGTTTTTAACCGCACCGCGCAAACGGAGCTGTTCACTAACCTGATACTGTGCAAAGAGATCGTACACAGTGTAGGACGACATCTTGCCACCCCATATACCACCCGCCGCATCGTTTGGAATATCTTCAAGATTTGTCGGATCACCATATTGTTCACCACGGTGATGCGCAGTTAATGATGTCGAGAATTTACCCTGTGTATAATTCAACGCTACGTTAGCCAGGAGTTTTGGTGCGTAGGGTAGACGGTTACCGCTATTCTCGCCGGTCTCAAATCTTGAGTAGGGAACCCAGGTCAAATTTCCGTCGACACTGAAGCCTCCACCAAGTTCATAACCCAGTGCGGCCTCCAAACCATAATGTTTGGTTTCACCAGCATTGGATTGAGAAAGGTTGGGATCGGAGTTACCAGTGACTACCTGATTGTCGAAATCCATATAAAAACCGGTGAGTTCATAGGTTAAACGATCGACTTCTCCACGCACCCCTAATTCGTAGTTTATTGAGCGTTCGCCATCCAGATTCTGATCGACCAGGCCATCCAGAGCCACGCCATTTGAAGCAGGAGAGAATGCACGGTAAACACCACCATATAGCTGTGCTTCAGGAATCAATTGATAGGTGGCGCCGATACCTGGCAGAACTTCGGTATTGGATGTGCTTTCAGATTCATTGTTTTGAGTCAATATCTTCTGTTTTTGCCTGTAAGATTCAACTCGAATACCCGGTGTAACGGAGAAGCGTTCTGTAATATCAAAACGGTTCATGACAAAAGCCGCAAGGCTATCTGCACTGTCTTCTCTGTGGCGGTCGTTTACACCGGTTCTATCCTGTTCGCGCGTAGCACGAATTCGCTTATCATCAGATTCTTCTGTCATCCAACGCAAGCCGAACTCAGCTTTGTTTGTTATACCAAATAAGCCGTGATCCAGAGTGAGTCGAGTTTCCGCTCCGTA
>NZ_DCSO01000096.1:54186-54579 GCF_002325665.1 Methylophaga sp. UBA1464 | reverse complement strand
AGTCGAGTTTCCGCTCCGTAGCGCTCGAAGCTACGCTTATTACCTGTCAGTGTGTCAGTGTAAACCCAACGACCAGCAACATTCGAGGCTGCTGTATCAACATCATAACGCCAGTAATCACGAGTAACTTCGCTCCAATACAGGAGTGTATTCAGAGTGGCATTTTCGTTTATGCGTAATTCATGGTTAACGTCAAAAGCTTTACGATCTCTCAAAAAGTAATCATCTGGCGCGGGGTTATATGTTCTGCCCGACTTGTAATCATCCAACAGTAATCCACGGTAGGAAATGTTGGCTTTATTTTCATAAAATGAGTATTTTACGCCGAGGCTTTGATTGCCAGCCAGTTCAGCACCGGCTTTAACCATTATGTCGGTCATTTGATAGTCTTTG
>NZ_DCSO01000096.1:46522-54086 GCF_002325665.1 Methylophaga sp. UBA1464 | reverse complement strand
GCGGGTAGCTACTACACCGGCAAAAGCATCACCTGACTCTGTGCGACCACCGGCTTCTAATGTTGCTTCACGGGTATTAAATGAGCCAATCCGGGTAGAAACATGAACACCGTCATCGGGAGTTTTAGTCTGATAGTTGATAACACCGCCAATTGTGGAAGGGCCATAACGCAGAGATGAAGAGCCTTTCAGTATTTCAATGCCTTCCATACGCTGAATGCGAGGATTGAAATAACGTTCATTACCGATAAATAAACCAGGTGCAACAGGTACACCATCTTCCAGAATCAACGATTTCGATTCACTGGCTGAAAGGCCGCGAATACCCACATTGCTGACTACAGCTGACTCTTCTTCAGTCTTGACGTTAATACCCGGTACACGACGTAAAACGTCTTCTGTAGACGTTGGCTGAATACGTTCAATTTCTTCACGATCAATGATGATTACTGCACCGGTCTGACGTGAAATACTATCCTCGTCTGAACCGACAACTTGCATTGCAGGCATTTTAAATTGTGTGCTGGTTTGTGTTTCGGCACTTGCTGAAATTGGAATACTGGCGATTGCCAATACCTGCATAACATACAGTGGTTTTAATCTCATGTTCCTTCCTTAATGGTTTAAATATTGAAACGTGACGATCAGCATAAGAATTGCGTTGTAACGTCTCTGAAAAACTTCGTGTTCATTCGTGTTTGTTTCTTACACAAAATATGAATGTCGCTAATGTCTGTTCGATGGTGGAGTTCAGTACGCATTCGATTTTTTAGTTAAAACGTCGAATTCATGATTATGTAAATAAATGTAAAGGCGAATAATAATAGTTCTTATTATCCTGTCAAGAAGTTTTCATTTAAATGTGGGATTTTTCATTCACCGTTAGGGGGAGTTCAGTGATTAGCTAAAGCAGGCTTTTGCAGATTTACATCGAACAATTGAAAATAATGGCTGGATGCGAATATTCAGCGAAGAAGGTATCTAATGCAGGAGTTGAAAATCAAACGTTGATCAAATACCGAAGTGGCAACGATCCACTCGTTATCAGGTTGGTATTAACACAAACTTTTGCGCATGTGGGCTGACGGTTAATTACTGTTGATGTATTTTTGTAAGGCTTTTTAAACGCCCGACATAAAGTGCTGTTGCACCAGCAACAGCCACCGGGATAATCAGAAAGTTCACTACCGGAATCATGGTTGCTCCCAGCGTTGTCATGCCGAACCCTAAAGCTAATGAACGTTTGGTTCTGAGCAGTTCACGCTGTTGTTTAAACCCCATCAGATGATTTCCTAACGGGTAGTCATGGTAATCAAGCGCCAGTGTCCAGCTGGAAAAAAACAGCCATAACAAGGGCGCAATCAGATTAATGCCTGGTATCCATGAAAGGATGAATAATGGAATCATCCACTTCAGCAAATAAACCAGTTTACGTAATTCATTGAAAATCATTCGCGGCGTATCGGCGATTAATTGCAAGAGCGTTTGTTCTGGCGGTGGTTGATTGGAAAGTCGTTTTTCAACCGCTTCAGCTAACAATCCATTAAACGGTGCGGCAACAATATTGGCGAGAATGGAAAAAGTGAAAAACACCATTAACACAATCAAGATCGCAAACAATGGCCAGAGAATCCACATCAATGCATTGGATAACCATTCCGGTAACCAGGTCGGTGTCAATTGGGTCATCCAGTCTTCAAACTGAGTGATACCAAACCAGATTGCACCGGCAAACAGTAGCGTATTAATGAATATAGGGATATAGGCAAAACGGCGTACACCGGGTTGATTTATGAGTTTGAATCCACTTAATAAATAACGCGAGCCTTGAATGAAATCACCCATTTATCAATACCTTATTCAAATAACCTGAGGCCGTCTCTAGCGAGTAATGCACTGCCATAAGCTGCATCGGTTTGGTGGGTTTGTTTAAATGACACCCGTAATAAAGATTGACGTAATCGGGTCCATACAGAATTATCTGAACCACCACCAACACTGCGAATGGATATTAATTTTGACTCACTGAGCTGTTGCAAACAATCGTATCCAGCTTTTTCTATACTGGCGATACCAGCCAGCAACCCATATAAAAACACATGATCTTCCGCTGGGCGTGGCTGCATTCTTGGCGGGTAGTCTGCATCCGCTATTGGAAAGCGTTCTCCGGACTTAAGCAGCGGATAATAATCGGGTGGTGACTGTTGTAAATCAATTTTCTGACTTAACGTTCTCAGTTGCTCATTATTAAAAAAATGTCTTAATACTGCACCGCCAGAATTGGATGCGCCACCACAAAGCCAGAATTTGCCCAGTTTATGGCTGTAAATTCCTCGCTTTGCATCAAATACCGGTTTCTGGCAGATAAGTTTCAATACCAGCGTGGAACCCAGAGAGGTAACAGCTTCGCCAATCGCATTTGCACCTGTTGCGATAAATGCGGCAAGACTATCCGTTGTACCGGCTTTAAGAATCGGTGAAAAAGACTGTTTCAGCCCAATTTTTTGCATCGATGATTCCGACAGTTTGCCAATCACCGTGCCAGGTGTAACGACATTGGGTAAAACGTCAGTTGAAGTAAGCGATTCTATCCAGCTCGGCCATTGATTGTTTACGATATCAAACCCTGACTTTAATGCATTGTTATAATCGGTGGTGCCCGGTTTGGCTCCTAATTGAANNTGCCAGCCAGTCCGCCTGGTGTGCTAAATAGTATTTTTCCGGTAAGGCCAAGGTTCTCTGGAGGTACAGTAATTTTGCCAGTCCGCTGCCGGGACCGTGCGCTGCTGAGTCAGCTGGTGCCGTTTTGTCAATTTGCTGACTTGCATTTATGGCGCGTTGATCGTTATACATCAACATCTCACTAAGTGGACGTCCCTGTAGATCGCACAACATGACTGAACCTGATGTAGCATCAATAACAATGGACTCAACTTCAACATCGGGAATCTGACATAACAGGTTTTTTAAAGTGGCAAAAACAAAGTGAGATTGTTGTTTTGCGGAAGGATAGGGCTGCGGAGATGCGGGGAGTGTCAGTTCGGTTTGGGCGAGAATAGCCCCCGATTTATCAATGGCGCAAACCCGGCACCCGGAGGTGCCGAAATCAATGCCAATCCATGCGCTGTTGCGCATCTTTATGGAAGCTGAACAGGTGTTGGTGCAACCCAACCTTCTTTACGATATTCAGCAACCACATTGGTGTAGACACCGCCACGTACATTGAAAATACCGGTTACCCGCATAAACCGGGGATCAGTTGCCGCGACCAGATCGGTGAGAATTTGGTTGGTCAGTTTTTCATGAAAACCGCCTTCTTCACGATACGACCAGAAATACAGTTTCAGGGATTTCAGCTCGACGCATTTCAGATCCGGTACATAATCGATCTTAATCGTGGCAAAATCCGGTTGACCGGTTTTCGGACACAGACAAGTAAATTCAGGTGTTTCGATGTGGATGGTATAATCCCGCTCCGGTACGGCGTTATCGAAGGTTTCCAGTTGTTTGCTTGGTAGCGTAGACATAGGTAATCTCTGAGAGGTTTATAAAACCGTTATTATCCCTGAGTTGGCAGATTTAATTAAGTGTTTGAAATCATTCTCCTGTCTGTAGTTGTTTTAGTGGCGCTGGTTATCGGCGGCTGGTATACCCATTCGCGGCAACAGCAGCGTGCCCAGGAATTTGAGCGCGAACTGGATCGCTTCGATGAAGCTGATAATAGTGATTTTCACGCGCGATTTGATTCGGTATTTGCGCAAGATACCGTGGATTTATCCGACGGACCCAAAGTGCGGTTGGATTCGGATCAAGCCGAAGATCCTAATGTAGCCGTTGAGTCGGATGAAGACGAGTTCGATGATGAAGAGGCTGACGAAGCACCAGATTGGGAAATGGTGGTTGCGCTGACCATAATGGCTCCGGAATCACAGATGTTTACCGGTCGCGCAATCAAATCTGCGCTGGATCAGCAGGAAATGCATTTTGGTGATATGCAGATTTATCATCGTTATACCGTGAATAATCGACGCCAAACACTTTTCAGCGTCGCCAATATTCTCGATCCCGGCACTTTATTGCCGGATCAGCTGATTTCGATGAAAACACCCGGTTTATTAGTGTTTGCAAGACTTCCCGGTCCGGTAAATGGTTTGACCGTATTTGATTCCATGCTTGATGCCGCTCAGCAATTAACCGCCTATCTGGGGGGGATTCTTTGTGATGAAAAGCGTGAACCGATAACTGACAAGCATTTGGAAGCCATTCGCAACCGGATTTTTGAGTTAAATTTATCTTTGCAGGCAGGCAATAAATCTGATGACGATTTCACCTGAAATCAGTGAACGGGCACAACAACTTCGAGATTTAATCAACCGTTATAATTTCCTGTATTACAGCGCTGATGATCCGGAAGTAACTGACGCTGAATATGACCGCTTATTTGCCGAATTAAAACAGCTGGAAACCAAGTATCCCGTATTAGTCACGCCTGATTCGCCCACACAGCGTGTCGGTTCAGCACCGTTAAATAAATTCACACAAGTTACCCATGCGATGCCGATGTTATCGCTGGATAATGTATTTGACGAAGCGGAATTAACAGCTTTTAACCAGCGGGTGCGTGATCGTTTGAATACCGATGCGGTGATTACCTATGCTGCCGAACCAAAACTCGATGGTCTTGCCATCAGCATTCGTTATGAAAATGGTTTACTGGTACAGGCAGCCACCCGTGGGGATGGTGCGGTAGGGGAGGATGTTACCGAAAATGTTCGCACTATCCGGAATATACCTTTAAAACTTCATGGTAACAATGTTCCGCAAGTGGTTGAAATACGTGGTGAAATCTATATGCCAAAAGCAGGTTTCGAAAAGCTGAATCAACAGCGTTTGGCAAACAATGAAAAATTGTTTGTGAATCCACGCAATGCTGCTGCAGGTTCATTAAGACAACTTGATTCATCTGTAACAGCCAGCCGTCCTTTGGCGTTGTTCTGTTATGGACTTGGCGAAATCGAGGGCATGGAACGCCCGGCCAGTCATACCGAAGCCATGCAGATTATTAAAAAATGGGGTGGGGCAGTGTGCCCTGATACCAAACAGCTGCAGGGTGTGGATGAATGTCTGGAATATCTGCATCAAATTGGCGAACGGCGTGCCAGCCTGTCTTACGATATTGATGGTGTGGTATTCAAGGTTGATGACAGTCGGTTGCAGGACCGTCTGGGTTTTGTTTCACGCGCACCGCGCTGGGCCATTGCCTATAAATTTCCGGCGCAGGAAGAAAGCACTCAGGTTCTGGATATTGAAGTACAGGTGGGTCGTACCGGTGCGTTAACGCCGGTTGCTCGATTACAGCCAGTTTTTGTCGGAGGCGTTACAGTGAGTAATGCTACCCTGCATAATGAAGATGAAGTTCGCCGTAAGGATGTTCGCATCGGCGATACAGTCATTATTCGACGGGCAGGGGATGTTATTCCAGAAGTGGTTCAGGTAGTCAAAGACAAACGTCCTGACAATGCTGTCGAATTTGTGATGCCCAGCCAGTGTCCGGTTTGCGGTGCCGAAGTTGAACGGGTTGAAGGCGAGGCAGTAGCCCGTTGCAGTGGTGGATTATTCTGTGGCGCACAACGCAAGGAAGCTATTAAACATTTTGCTTCACGTAAAGCGCTGGATATTGATGGCCTGGGCGATAAGATTGTTGAACAACTGGTCGATGCAGAATTAATCAAAGATCCAGCCGATTTGTTTTATCTGACCAAAGCACAGTTTTCAGCATTGGATCGTATGGGCGACAAATCAGCCGAAAACCTGGTGAATGCATTAAACCATGCAAAAAATACCCGTTTTGCACGTTTTTTATATGCATTAGGTATTCGGGAAGTGGGGGAAGCCACTGCGCGATCATTGGCATTACACTTTGTCAAATTAGACAAATTAACCACAGCCAAAGAAGACGAATTAATTGAAATTGAAGATGTGGGGCCGGTCGTTGCTCACCATATTTATACCTTTTTCCGTCAGGAACATAATCTTGATGTGATCCAGCGGCTGTTGGATGCTGGAGTGAGCTGGCCAGAAGAAAAACCGGTTTACGCTGATTCGGAATTAACTGGTAAAACCGTTGTATTGACAGGCACGCTGGAAAACCTGTCACGCAGTGAAGCCAAAGAGAAATTATTAGCATTAGGTGCCAAAGTGGCTGGCAGCGTGTCTGCCAAAACCGATTATGTGGTTGCCGGAAGAGATGCCGGTTCAAAATTGAATAAAGCCCAATCCCTCGGGATTGAAGTGGTCGATGAAGCGACCTTAATACAGTGGATTAATTAAATGAGTGCAGTTGCCGATGCCATCAAAAAAGTCGCTACCGGCCCCCATCTGAGTAAAGATCTCAGTCTGGAGGAGAGTCGCGAGGCGATGCTGGAGATTCTGTCCGGAAAGGTTGATCCGGTGCGAATGGCAGTGATGTTGATTGCATTGCGCATGAAACGTGAGACCGATGAGGAAAATCTGGGCTTATTACTGGCCATGCAGGAAGTCACCGGTCAGCAGCCATTAGATGTTGAAAATGTCATGCTGCTTTCCGATCCGTTTAATGGTTTCAGCCGACATTGTCCGATTGCGGCATTTTTACCTTCGGTAATGGCCGCGTGTGGATTACCGGCCTTATCACAAGGTGTCTATGAAATGGCACCGAAATTCGGTGTCACCCATGCACAGGTTCTCGAAGCCGCTGGGGTCAATATCCGACTCAGTGTCGCTGAAGCAGTCAAGCAATTAAATGATGCTGATATAGGTTGGGCCTATCTGGATCAGGCAATTACTACGCCCAGCTTGTTTGCTTTACAGGATTTACGTCGATTAATGATTAAACGCCCCAGTCTGGCTACGCTGGAAAAACTGGTGATGCCGGTTAAGGCTAAAAAAACGCATTTGCAAATTGGCTTTGTGCATAAAGCCTATCCTCCGGTTCTGGCGTATCTGGCAAAGCAGAGTGGTTTTGACAGTGCATTGATTGTACGTGGCCTGGAAGGTGGCATTGTGCCGACGCTACGTGAATCATCTGATAATTTTTTACTGATAGATGGCGCATTAAAACCCTGCGCATTAGATCCACAGGCTTTTGGTGTAGATCAACAAACCCGTGGGGTGATGCCTGAACTGGAAAAACTGACGGCCGCCGAATCTGCCCAACGTGGTCTGGCAGCATTACAGGGTGAAAAAGGTGTGGCTTACGATCTGCTGGTTTACGGGGCAGCGATGGCTATCTGGCATTGTGGACTCGTCAGTGGTCAGTCTAAAGCCGGCGATTTAGTCAGAAACGTTCTGGACTCGGGTAAAGCCTTTGCTACATTTCAAAAAGGGCAAACAAAATGATTCTGCAACAGCAATTACAATTTGAAATGAATGGTCGCAGCACGCTGAATATCAGCGATGATGTGACCAAAATTGTGTCAGCATCGGGTATTACAACCGGCACATGCCATGTGTTTGTTCAACATACCAGTGCATCGTTGATGATTTGTGAAAATGCCGATCCGGATGTCAGACGTGATCTGGAAAC
>NZ_DCSO01000096.1:44424-46467 GCF_002325665.1 Methylophaga sp. UBA1464 | reverse complement strand
CGTGATCTGGAAACCTATATGCAGCATATCGTTCCGGATGGTGACCCCATGTTTTTACATCAGGATGAAGGTCCGGATGATATGAGCGCGCATATCCGAACGGTACTGACCAATCCGGATCTGGTGGTACCGGTCAGCAATGGCAAATGTGCCCTGGGAATATGGCAGGGAATCTATTTATGGGAACACCGCACGCATCGCCAGCAGCGTCGGGTGATCGTGACAGTACAGGGTGAATAATAATGAATGAAGAATTTGAACAGGATCACCTTGATGAGGAATTTGACTGGTCGTCAATTCCCAAAAGTAAATCGCGTATCAAACGTGAACTGGATGCACTGAAAAAATTAGGCCAGGACCTGATAGACTTGCCCAAAAAAGATTTGTTAAAACTGGAACTGGACGAAGATTTAACCGAGGCAGTACTTAAAGCCCAATCAATGAGCAAGGGTGCATTAAAACGACAGACCGGTTATATCGGCGGCATTATTGCCCGTCTTGATCATGACGAAATACAACAGAAGCTGGATAACCTGAAACAACCGCAACAGGCACAAACAGAGCAATTTCATCAACTGGAAAACTGGCGGGATCGATTATTAGCTGAAGACGATACGGTGATGGCGGAGCTGCGCGAACAGTTTGAAGATTTTGATAATCAGCATGTCAGGCAGTTGGTGCGAAATGCGAAACAGGAAGTAGCTAAACAGCAGCCACCAAAATCGGCTCGATTGATCTTTAAGTATCTGCAGCAGCTGCAGCAGAATCAGTGATCAATCAGTTCAATCAGAAAACAGGCCCCCCCCAGATAGCTTTGCTGAACACTGATTTTCCCCTGATAAGCCTCGACGATATCGCTGGCAATTGCCAGCCCTAAGCCCTGGCCTTCAATCTGTGTATCCATACGTTTACCACGCTTGATAATATCTTCGCTGGCATTTGCTGGTACACCGGGGCCATCATCTTCGATACGCACAATAATCCGCCGATTTTGCTGGCGTAATACAATATTGACCTGTTGGTTACAGTATTTAAATGCATTTTCCAGCAGATTGCCGAGGAGCTCATACATATCACCCTCATCGGCATGCAACATGGCATCCCGTTCAATTTCACACTGGGTATGAATGTTTTTGCTCTGGTAGACTTTTTTTAGTGAATTCATCAGTTTATTGATGATTTCCCCAATAGAAACTGGTGCCAGTAAATTACTTTTGCCCTCTGTGGCTGCCCGCTGTAGTTGATAATCAACGAGGGCATTAATGCGGTCTAACTGTTCTTCACCTGTCAGTTTGCAGGCCGTAACATCATCACAGCTTTCCAGCTCGGAACGTAATAATGCCAGTGGCGTTTTCAGACTATGTGCCAGATCAGCAAGCGAGTTTTTATAGCGTAGGCGGCGTGATTGTTCATGATCCAGAAGATTATTGATATTACGGGTAAGTTGTTGCAGTTCACTGGGATAGTCATCCCCTAAACGTTGCTGTTTACCGGCTTCAATCGCATGCAAATCAGCAGCGGCTTTATGCAATGGTTGTAAACTCCAACGGAAAATCAGCCATTGTGCAATCAGCAGCATCAAACCGGTTCCGCCAAGCCAATACCAGAGATTTAACTGAAATTCATCTACTTGTGCTTCCAGCATATGCTGGTCCTCAGATACATTGATGGTGTAATCAAAATGTTCGCCATCATCATTTTCCCAGACAATACCAAAGGCGAGGTTCTGCAGCTTCATGCCGTTATCAAGGTTGATCTGACTGTATAACTGTTCTGATGGACCCGGATGGTAGGGAAGTGCCAGAAACAAACCGATAACAGATGGTGATTGCCAGACAATCGTATTGCCACTGGTAATTTGAGCGTATAAACCGGAATTGGGAATAGAAAATTTTGGCTCGGCAAGTTTATCCTGCATGATTAATTTGCCATCGTGACTGATCTCAGCGGCTGTCAGTAACGTGTAGACATAGTTTAATAAACGTTGTTTTTGAGCCGTTTCAGCGCTACCTGAAAACGCATTAAATAAACTGAAGGCGGAGA
>NZ_DCSO01000096.1:39062-44373 GCF_002325665.1 Methylophaga sp. UBA1464 | reverse complement strand
GGCGGAGATCCCCAGAAAAGCAGTTAATACCAGGGTGACGGCAATTAACTGTCGATTGGTCAGTGATAAATTAAGTCTATTCACGTGGTAAAGTCAGTCGATAACCGCGGCCACGCAACGTTTCAATCGGATTCAGCACTTTTTCAGGATCCAGTTTATTACGCAGTCTTTTGACAAACACTTCAATGACATTGCTATCCCGATCCTGATCCTGTTCATAAATATGGTCAGTCAATTCAGTTTTAGAAATAACTTCCCCGGCATGCAGCATAAGATAATGCAATAATCGATATTCGAAGGCAGTCAATTCAATCGGGAAGTTTTTTACTGTAACCTGCTGTGAAGCCGGATTCAGTTCAACCTGGCCACAACGCATAGTGGAATTTGACCAGCCGGCAGCGCGGCGTGCCAGTGCGTTCAGGCGCGCTACTAACTCTTCAAAATGAAAGGGTTTGACCAGATAATCATCCGCACCGGCTTCAAGACCTTCTACTTTATCTTGCCAGCGACCGCGTGCAGTTAATATCAAAATAGGAAAAGTAATGTTTTGTTGACGTAATTGTTTAATGACCTCAATACCCGAAAGTTTTGGCAGTCCCAGATCAATAACAGCGACATCGTAGGGATATTCTGTTCCCAGGAACAGACCATCCTCACCATCACTGCTCATATCTACAGTAAGTTGATGCTGACGCAGGTGCTGGCCAATTTGTTCACGCAGGTGAGGTTCATCTTCAATTAATAAAACACGCATAAGTTATTGCATTTGATATCCGGTATCCCGATCCAGTCGGTAAGTCTTTACTTTACCATCCTGATGTAAGACTTTGACGCGAAAAATCGTATGATTTTGATACTGTTCCTGGTCTACCGATAAAACCCTGCCACCCGTTTCAACCTGAGCTAATTCTGCGGCGGTTTTTTTTGTCAGGGGTAAAGCAATGTCGTTAATGCTTGTTCCTGCTTCCGCTTCTGGCGGCAAATGATCAGTATATCCAGATAATGGTAGCGTGAGCACCACAATTAGTAGATACCAGGAAAATTTCATGTAAAAACCTTATAATTAGTATGTTTGTTATGGAGGGATAATAACAAACGGTCAGCAGTCGGTGAAAGCATCACTTGGGTCCCTGTTCTGGCATGACCGGACCGATGGCATTATCAGCTCTGGCGCGCAAATAGTTATAGAGTTGTTCACGTCCATTGATAACCTGTGGATTATCCTGAAAAGCTGGCATAACACCTGCTCGACCTTTTTTACCCTTTATCAGCACCTGCATAAATTCTTCTTTGGAGGCCTGATTCAGGCTTTTAGCTAAATTGGGGCCTGCTAACCCCTGAGCGAAGGTGCCATGACAGCGTGCACACCAGTTTCGATAAAGTACATAGCCTCGATAGGTTTCCGGATCCAGCTTGTTTCCCTCAGTCACTTTATAACCAGCCTGAGCTTGTACCGGCCCAAACCACAGGCCGGTAAAGCATAAAACCAATAATGTCGTCAGGCGTAATGACATGTCTACGGTTAACCTAATTTAATAATAACGACGTGGTGATGAGCTTACCACGACATCGACCGGAACATATTCACCGGGGTGATAATTCATAAAAGTCGAATATTCTCTGCCTTTATAACGATAACTGACATCGTAACCTTCAATATGCCTTTCAGTATGATAGCGATCATGCACCTGACATTGTTGCTGATAGCGGTAATCATCATTTTGATATCGGTTGCCCAGATCCCGACCAACAGAACCGCCGAGTAATGTACCGGCAACCGTCATGGCTGTTCTGCCATTTCCCCCACCAAATTGATTACCAACCACGCCGCCGATAATGCCACCGGCAATGGTGCTGGTATAGGATTGCTGTTGTGGATGTCGCACCGCTTCATCCCAGCATTCCCGGCTGGGTGAGTTGACACGTACTTCACGATAAACGGGCTGCACAAAGGTGACTTTAGCCATTTCACCACCACGATACTGTTTATGGTGTTTTCCGCCAGCCATCACCATTGGTGCAGAAAGTACTAACGTTGTGACCAGGCTTAAGCTTGTTATTGTTTTTTTCATGAGCTACTCCACTCGTTGAAGTTGAGCTCAGAGTAGCAACGGTTAACTGAACTGTGCCTGAATGGCTGAGTAATGTTTTGTTAATTTTTTGACGCCTGAGCCATGAGTTTCAACAGGCCCTAACATTCAGCCCATTGTTTATCTAACCGTTTAGCGGAGACAGGGTAGGCGGTGCCAATTTCCTGAGCAAAAATCGAGATGCGGAATTCTTCAATCATCCAGCGGTACTGTTGCATCGCTTCAGTATCAGCACGCTTGATATTTTGCAGATAACGTTGCCAGTATGGGTGGACTTCCTGTTGACGCTGACGATCCTTAGTCGGATCAGTTTTTAACTTATCCAGCCTGGCGCCAATAGCCCGGAAGTATGCCGGTAAACGCTGTAATGCATCATCCGGTGTGTAATGAACAAACCCTTGATAGAGGAGATGAGCTAATTGCTCGCGGATATCTTTAACGGCATGTATTGCTGCCAACGGAATATTTCCGGACAGCCGTTTGGCAATTGCATGATATTCACTTAACGGTTCAGCAATCAATCTGGCCAATTGGTTGGCAATGTTGATCAGCTCACTACTTTGTTGTTGCAGACGTTGTTCAAACTGCTGTTTATCATGAGGCCATTCCTGATCCTTAAGAAAGCAACGGTCGAACGCTACCGCAATCAAGTCCTGTTTGAGCTGTTCGCAAGGGGTGATTTGCCGAGTGTTTTTTTCATCAAACGGTGCAGCCGGTACATTGGCGTAATGCAGGCACATCTTCTGAATATCCGGCAGATTTTTCTGCAGATATTTGACTTTATCTTTCTCGGCCAGCATAAAAAGCCTTCTCAGTCCCAGGGCTGAAAAGGTTTTTGCCTGCTGCAAGGTATCCATCAAGGTTAGATCAACATGATCAATACGATCCACCAGAGCAGGATAAGCGGTCATTTCCAAACCGTTTTGTTGCATGACAATCTGTTCAGGAAACGCGTCAAAAGCCCAATCAGTCATGCCGGTTTTTTCATAATCTGAATCCGGTAACTGGCGGAAGCTGGCAGCCGCTTCTTTCGACCAATCCTGCTTTAACTGATTCAAATCACGGCTTTCGGCCAACAATTCACCCTGTTCATTCACAAGCTTGAAATTCATTTTCAGATAGAGAGGTAAATCTTCTGGTCGCCAATCATCAGGCTTGATTTCCACACCGGTCATTTTACGTAGTTGTTCACTTAAAGCCGGCAATAAAGCGCCTTCATATTCTGTCAGGGTTTTCAGGCAACGATCGGCATAATCCGGCACAGGAATAAAATGTCGACGCAAGGATTTTGGCAGACTTTTCAGCAGAAAAATCACCTTGTCACGTAGCAATCCCGGTACCAACCACTCATAGCGCTCCGGATCACTTTGATTGAGTAGTGAAAGTGGAATGGTCTGGGTAATACCATCATGTTGCTTGCCAGGTTCAAAATGATATTCCAGAGGCAATGGAACACGGTTGACCAATAGTTGATCTGGATAACTCTCCACTGTCACCTGATCAGCATTGTGCTGCATCAGAATTTCACGACTCATAAACAGGCATTGAGGATCTTTTTTCTCAGCCTGTTTGCGCCACTTTTCAAATCCCTGGCCATTAATAATATCGTCAGGAATACGTTGCTGATAAAAAGCAAACAGGGTGTCCTCATCTACCAGGACGTCCCGGCGTCGTGATTTTTGCTCCAGCAGTTCTATCTCATCAACCAGTTGGCGATTGTGTCTGAAAAATTTCGCCTGACAGTTAAAGTCACCATTTACCAGCGCTTCACGAATAAATATTTCGTTAGAAATCACGCGGTCTAACGGTCCGTAATGAATCTTGCGGCGGTTAACAACGGGTAGCCCATACAGATTGACGCTTTCAAATGCGACCACCTGTGCCGGTTTTTTCTCCCAGTGGGGATCACTGTATTGGCGTTTAACCAAATCTCCGGCAATCGGCTCGATCCACTCGGGTTCTATTTTGGCGACAATCCGGGCATAAAGCTGGCCAGTTTCGACCAATTCGGCCGCCATGATCCATTTGGGACCTTTTTTATGTAATGCCGAGCCCGGGAAAATTTTCAGTTTAAGATTTCGGGTGCCGGCGTAGCTGTGCTGATCAGCTTTCACGGCGACATTGCTTAACAAACCACTGAGCAAAGCCTGGTGAATGGATTGGTAATCAGCTGCTTGCTGATTCGGCTTAAAGCCCATCTGGGTGGTTTGAACATGCAGCTGCTGATAAATATCATGCCATTCGCGTAATCGCAGGTATGACAGAAAGTTTTCTTTACAGTATTTACGAAATTTATTCTGGCTGAGGTGTTTCTGTCTATCGTGGTACAGATCCCATAATTTGAGAAAAGCCAGGAAATCGGAACGCTCATCTTTATATTTGCTGTGGGCTTCATCGGCAGCCTGTTGTTTATCCATCGGCCGTTCACGTGGATCCTGAATACTCAGAGCACTGGCGATCACTAATACTTCGTTCAGGCTGTTTTGATCATTTGCTGCCAGAATCATCCGGGCGATACGCGGATCAATAGGCAGTTTTGCCAGTTGGCGGCCGATTTCGGTGATTTGGCGTTTATCATTAACGGCATTAAGTTCTTCCAGCAACCGGTAACCATCATTGATCATCTTCGGAGGCGGGGGGTTAATAAACGGAAACTTTGCCGGATCGCCCAGTTTTAATGCTGTCATTTGCAGAATGACTGAAGCCAGATTAGTACGCAGTATTTCCGGATCGGTGAAGGCGGGTCTGGCAGTGAAGTCCTCTTCATCATAAAGACGTATGCACACACCAGCCGCTACACGTCCACACCGTCCGGAACGCTGATTGGCACTTGACTGTGAAATTTTTTCTATCGGTAATCGCTGAACTTTATTCCGCACACTGTAGCGACTGATTCGTGCCAGACCGGGATCGACAACATAACGAATACCGGGCACAGTCAGAGAGGTTTCAGCGACATTGGTTGCCAGGATAATGCGCCGCGGACCACCGGTTTTAAATACCCGGTTCTGTTCACTGGCTGACTGGCGGGCAAATAATGGCAGGATTTCCGTATTGGGTGGATGATGTTTACGCAGTGCTTCAGACACATCACGGATATCACGTTCACCGGAAAGAAAGATGAGTACATCACCCGGTCCGACACGGCACAATTCATCTACGGCCTGAACAATGCCATCCACGAAATCCAGATCTTCACTATCATCATCGCGACTCAATAG
>NZ_DCSO01000096.1:34559-38962 GCF_002325665.1 Methylophaga sp. UBA1464 | reverse complement strand
TCATCATCGCGACTCAATAGAGGACGATAACGAATTTCGACAGGGTAGGTTCGGCCACTGACCTCAATCACCGGCGCATTGTTAAAATGCTCTGAAAACCTTTTGGTATCAATGGTGGCTGAAGTGATGATCAGTTTCAGATCTGGACGCTTGGGAAGCAGTTGTTTGAGGTAGCCCAGCAGAAAATCAATATTCAGACTGCGTTCATGAGCTTCATCAATAATCAGTGTGTCATATTGATTTAAAAAAGGATCATTCTGCGTTTCAGCCAGCAAAATACCATCTGTCATCAGTTTGATATAACTTTTGTCGGCTTTTACCTGATCATGAAAACGTACTTTATATCCGACTACTTCGCCGATTTCAGATTTAAGCTCTTCGGCAATCCTGGTTGCAACCGTCCTTGCCGCAATTCGTCGTGGTTGAGTATGACCGATCAGACCGCCGACACCCCGGCCTAGATCCAGACAGATTTGAGGTAGCTGAGTGGTTTTACCTGATCCGGTTTCACCACAAAGAATGATGACCTGATTTTGCTGAATAGCGTTAGCGATGTCTTCCCGTCGTTCTATAACAGGAAGATCTGCATTCAATGATGGCTTCGGAATATTATTAAGACGTTGCTGATAGCGCTGGTTTGAACGTTCAATTTGCTGCTGCAGATTCAGCCATTCAGTTTCATTGGCGGATTTTTTCTGCAATTGTAATAACCGCCGACGCAGCTTGTGCTGGTCGGCGATCATTGTTTGTTTTATCTGAGACTTTAATTGTTGCTGTAGGTTGTTCACTGATCTTCAATTTATCCGTACGCATTAATAGTCCCAGCGGCAAATATCATACAGAGCCGGCGCTACTATGTCTGGTTAGGTGCTTTTACAGACTCCAGGAAAGTGACAAAGTATATTTGAAATCGTTTTTACTGATGTCATCTTCCGTTTCAGAATCGTATTCATTGGACATACCGACTTTTAATGCCACGCCAGCTCGTTCGTCCAGATCCAGGATCCAGTCAAAAGTGGTCACATTACGATATGCATCAAAAGAGTCAAAGCTTGGGTAAAAAGTATTGGCTAGTGCCAAGCGTTGCGCTGCATTAATGCGCCAGCGTGATTCAAGACCCAACAACCCCTCAGGAGTAAATTCCTGACGCTCTCCACCAAATGTTTTATTAAACCCCACACCTGAACGACCAACGAATAAAAAGTCTTCGGAGTTGGCAAATTCATAACCAAAACCACTATTGGCATTAACACGATAATCGTAATCTTTGAATCGATCGATATCAAAACGTCCACCGGCAAAGGTAAACCAGGGTGTGGTTGGTTTTAACCAGTCACGGTTAATTGAACTAAAAAAGCTATTGTCAGAAGTTTCCTCTTCTGACTTGGCATAGAAATAAGCCGTGCGACTGTTAATACGGGTTTTTTCAGTTGCAAGATCAGCATTGAATGCCACGTTTACCTTACTGTTATCTGATTTTCCGCGACTTCCTGCCAAGCCTAAATCGAAACGTCTTTCCCAATCAGATAGCCAGCCGGTGCCAAATAAACCGTTATCTTCAGGTTCTGCCTGAGCGATTTCAGCTGGTTCGATAGTGGGGGCGGCAGACGTTTGCTCGGATGGCGTTTGTTGAGCCAGAGCTTCATAGTTGGTTTTTATATCAGCAACGGTATTAGTATTGATGACCATTTCCCCGAGAAGCTGATGTTTGATAGTAAGAGATTCCTGATTACGCTCTAATAAGTCACCTTGAAGTCGGTCACCATTGGTTAAAATCAATGTGACAGGTGCTGCGTGGGATATAACAGGAGCCAGTAAACAAATAAAAACGATTTTTTTCAGAAACAAAATGATTTCCTATGGCAGATTTTGACTGCCATATACTAGCGATAACCAGGTCGAATGTCAGTTGATATTTAAGGGAAATTTTTCCCTAAATGTTAACACCCGTCATTGTTTACAGTGCCATCGGGCATCGTGGTATTGCAGAATTTGATCCCTCTGTCATGTACACCAATCATTGATGCACCAGTTAAGTCTGCACCAGACATGTCGGAAAAGATTAAATGCGCTCCGTCCAGGGTAGCATTTTTCAGATTGGCATCAATTAACTGGGTGTAATCCATTAATGAATTACTGAGATTGGCACCTTCCAGCTGAGCACCGTGCATACGGGAGTGAGTAAACCAGGCGCCTTTAACATTCGCATTGGTGAGGATGATGCCTTTGAGGTTTGCTTCGCTCATATCCGCACCTTGCAAATCATGATTTTCCAAGGGGGCTTCGCTTAAATCACAGTGATGGCACTGGTTTTGTTCGAGTAGCCTTTTAAGATAGATTTTATCGTAGGCGAAGGCGGCTGTACTGCATAAACTCAGGGCTGTGATAATCACCATTGATTTCATTATGTTTCCCTCAACTTCATTGATTTAGCGTTAGTCTGTCCAGCGGTTCTCAAAAAAATGTTTGCTTAAAGGACGTCGTTCTCTTGCCTTTAGTTCCCGTTCCAATGCTTCAGTGCTCAAGCTATCAAGTGGAGCAGGGTAACCAATCGCTATCACCGACCACAGATTTATTTCTGATGGGATTGATAAGGCTTCACGCAGTTTGTCGACATCAAAGCCACCCATTTGGTGAGACATCAATCCAGCTGCTGTCGCCTGCAGGCACATATTCAGACTTGCAGCACCAGTATCATAGCCATTCCATCTGTTCGCATTTTCGTTTTGGGAAAACTGGGGGCGTGAAGCGGTGACAATTAATAACGGTGCATTAACCGCCCAGGTTTGATTGCCTGGTGAGAGACTGTCCAGTGTCTTATGCCAGCTTATTTCATCTTTGAATCTGTTGCAGATAATGTAGCGCCATGGCGCTTCGCCATAACAAGAGGGCGCCCACAATGCAGCTTCACAAAGGGCTGTAATAGTATCGTCACTTACAGCTTGTGTTGGATCGAATGCCTTGCCACTCCATCGCTCAGCGATAATGCTGGCGAGTTTCTGTTCAGTTTCAGCGGGTTTTTGAATCAAAATGATATCCCGTATAGCTTAGTGACTAAGATTAACGCGGTAATTGAATGACTGGTTTTTCTGCCGGGCGATAAAAACCACCAATGTGACCAATCATCATGACTAAATCTGCGCCGGTTTTTTCCGCAATTTCATCGAGCATTTGCTTGCGCTCTGTTTTTTCCTGTCCGCTGACGCGTACTTTAATCAGCTCATGATAAGCCAGTGCATTTTCAATTTCGGCCAGAACGGCTTCAGAAAGACCGGCGTTACCGACCATTACAACGGGTTTTAGCGGATGGGCCAATCCTTTCAGATATCGGCGTTGTTTATCATTGACTGCCATGAGTAGGGCTACCTGTATTAAAATGCCGTGATTATATCAGGATAGTTTCATGACTAAACATAAGTTCACCGTTACTGCAGCTCGTGGCATGTTGCCTCTGCTCGAAGAAGAACTCAAACAAATCGGCATTAAACAATACAAAACAGAAGCAGGTAGTATTCGTTTTACCGGTAGTCTCAAAGAAGCCTATCAGGTCTGTTTGTGGTCGCATGTTGCGGTCCGGGTTTTGATGCCAATTGCCCACTTTTCGGCCGAAACGACCGAGCAACTTTACAACGGAATTAAAGAACTGGCCTGGGAACAGCATATTGATGCTGAAGACACCACTTTAGCCGTCGATTTTAATAGCTTTCGTTCAAAAATCCACCACACACAATTTGGTGCACAGAAAGTTAAAGACGCCATCGTGGATAGATTACGTGATCTGTTCGGCACAAGGCCTTCAGTGGATTTGCATCAACCGGATCTGCGGGTCAATGTTTACCTTAAACATAATCAGGCGATTGTAAGCCTTGATTTGTCAGGTGAAAGTCTGCATAAACGTGGTTATCGCGTCAGCCCAACTAATGCGCCGATTAAAGAACATCTGGCTGCTGCGATTTTGCTTTCAGCCGAATGGCCGAAGCTGGCTCGGGAAGGTTGGGCATTGCTGGACCCTATGTGTGGCAGCGGTACTTTTTTAATTGAAGCGGCCCTGATGGCTGCCGATATCGCACCCGGGTTGCAACGTGATTATTTTGGTTTTCTTTATTGGAAACAACACGATAAAACTGCCTGGCAGCAATTAAAAGCTGATGCCGAAAGACGGCGCTTAAGTGGTCTGGCACGTTTGCCGATGATCATGGGCGGAGATCAGGATAAAACTGCTGTCACAGCGGCGCAGGCGAATATTGAAGCAGCAGGACTCAGTGATCGCATTCAGGTCATTCATCGGGATCTGCAAAATTGGGCTACGGTGGCGCAAACATTGCCGGAAGTGGGCTTGGTCGTGTCGAATCCGCCTTATGGCCAACGTATTGGTGACACCGATGCATTACATGAGTTGTATG
>NZ_DCSO01000096.1:22394-34360 GCF_002325665.1 Methylophaga sp. UBA1464 | reverse complement strand
TAACGGGCCGATTGCCTGTGAAGTGTTGTCATACCGTGCCCCTAAACCATTACGCCGTGATGCCAAACCCGTGCAGCAGGAAATGACTGCTTCTCCTTCACCCTGGGATAAAACATCAAAGACCAAACCAAAGCCTGTTGTTAAATCATCTGTGGTTGAAAAGATTTCCCCGCAAGCAGAAATGTTTGCCAATCGATTGAAAAAGAATGTTCGCCATCTGGCGAAATGGGCACGTAAAAATCATCTGGATTGCTATCGTGTCTACGATGCTGATTTGCCGGATTATGCCGTGGCCATTGATATCTATGGTGACTATGTCCATGTGCAGGAATATGCTCCGCCAGCCGATATTGATCCGCTCAAAGCCAGTGAACGTCTGGATGAAGTGATGCAGATTATTCCGGTCGTTTTGGGGGTGAGCAATGATAAGGTCGCATTGAAGCTACGTCAGAAACAGCGTGGCTCAAACCAATATGAATCACAGGCGGCATTACGCCAGCGTTTTGAAGTACGGGAAAATGATCTGCGATTCTGGATTAATCTGACCGATTATCTGGATACCGGCTTGTTCCTGGATCACCGTATTACCCGGCAGATGCTGGCTGAAACAAGCAGAGGCAAGGCTTTTTTAAATCTGTTTGCATATACCGGTAGCGCGACGGTTTATGCTGCTGCAGGCGGGGCAAAATCCACCACCACGGTTGATATGTCCAATACCTATCTGGGTTGGGCCAAAGATAATATGCAGTTGAATAACCTTGTTGGTGAACAACATCAGTTTATCCGTGCTGATGTACTGGCCTGGTTAAACGAGCCTGCAACACAGGATTTACGCTTCGATTTAATTTTTGTTGATCCGCCTACCTTTTCCAACTCCAACAAAATGGAAGGGGTCTTTGATATTCAGCGTGACTATATCGATATGCTGCATAAAATCGCCGGGATGTTGAATCCAGGTGGGGAGATTTTCTTTTCTACCAATCGCCGTGACTTCAAACTGGATGCCGAAGCATTAAAAGGTCTGGATATAAAGGACATTAGCAAGGCCACATTACCAATTGATTTTGAACGTAATTCAAAAATTCATTATTGCTGGCGAATACAGAAATCAGCTTGAACTGTCGAGTGTGAGTTTAATTTCCTGCCACAACGCCTGGTAGGCTTTGTTGACGGCTGAGTTTGCCGCAAATGTGGCTAATGGTGCTCTCATATCACCCATTTTTTCTACCACGGCGGCGTAGGGGATGGCTGTTTGCAAGCCATGCTTTAACATCTTTGGTGGATGAGCCAGCATCACGCGATGCAGACTGCGGCGACGATCTGCCATGGTAAAAAAGGCGTGTAATCGTTTGGGTCTGAGATTGTTATCTTTAAAAAAATCTCGGGTTTGTTCAAATGTACGCATTGATAAATGGCTGGGGATAATCGGCACATAAATCGCTTCAGCTGCCGCAAACATTTGCTCAGTCAGTTCCGAAAAGCTGGGTGGACAATCCAGCACGATTAACGAATAGCTTTCACCAAATGGTGCTAACAGTTTGGCCAGTTGATTTTTATTATCCCCGGTTTTTGCCAAATCCAAATCCATTTGCCGAAATGAAAAGTCGGCGGGAATGATATCCAGTGATGGATAATCGGTATTTTTAACTAACTCACCAATGGCAGTTTTACCCGACAGCAGTTTTTTGGGTTCTGCTTTAGACTTGCTTTTACGTTGCAGTAACCAGCTGGCAGCTCCCTGCGGGTCAAGATCCCAGAGTAAGGTAGGGATTCCCTCATTTGCAGCCTGCCAGGCAATATTAACCGCTGAGGTCGTTTTACCCACGCCACCTTTCAAATTAAAAAATGCGATGATTTGCATGATTAAATGGTTTTTGCCAACTCTTCGAGCAGCGCTGTCTGGGCACTGATCATTTCATCGCCTTCTTTGCGTGCAGCACGCTGATAGCGACCATCGGCAGATAAGATCCACGCCTGTGTATTGTCAGCGAGATACAAATTCAGATCAGCAATAATACGTTTTTGCAGTCGTTTGGATTCAATGGGGAAACAGGTTTCCACACGACGTAACAAATTACGTTTCATCAGATCGGCACTGCCAGCCCAGACTTCAATGTCTCCGGCATTCTCGAAATAAAACACCCGCGTATGTTCCAGAAACCGACCAATGATGCCGCGTACCTGAATATTGTCTGATATACCTTCAACACCGGGTTTCAGGGTACAGATGCCGCGGACAATCAAATCAACCTTAACACCGGCAATAGAAGCGCGATACAACGCCTGAATCATTTCCGGTTCAACCACGGCATTGACCTTGATAATGATATGGGCTGCTTTACCAGCTTCAGCGTGCGCTATTTCCCGATCAATTTTGTCCAGTAACCCCTGATGCAGATTGAAAGGAGCATGCATCAATTTATGCATTTTGGGGATTTTGCCAAGGCTGGTCAGTTGAATAAACAGGTTATTGACGTCTTCACCGATCTGCTTGTCTGAGGTCAACAAACCATAGTCGGTGTAAATTCTTGAAGTATTACGGTGATAGTTACCGGTTCCCAAATGCACATAACGACGTAATTTATTGTTTTCACGACGTAAAATCAGCAGCATCTTGGCATGTGTTTTATAGCCTACAATGCCATACACAACATGGGCTCCCGCCTGCTGAAGTTTGGACGCCAATGCAACGTTCGCTGCTTCATCGAAACGGGCTCGTAATTCAATAACTACGGTAACTTCCTTACCAGCGTGAGCCGCTGCAACCAGGGCATCCACAATCGGCGAAATGGCCCCGGTCCGGTATAAGGTTTGTTTTATTGCCAGCACACTGGAGTCTGCTGCAGCTTGTTTAATGAGATCAATAACCGGTGTGAATGACTGATAGGGATGATGTAGTAATACATCTTTCTGTTTTAATAAATCAAAAATATCCGCATCCGAAGTCAGTCCAGTCGGACGTCCCTGAGTAAATGGTTTGAATTTGAGATCAGACCGTTCCACCATTGAATGCAAGGTTTGCAAACGGCTTAAATTCACCGGGCCATTCACCAGATAAACGTTTTCCTGTTGCATTGCACATTGGTCACGTAAAAAGTTAACCATTTCTTCAGGGCAATTATGCGCAATTTCCAGACGTACTTCGTCACCATAATTTCGATGGGTCAACTCATCAGCAATAGTCGCCAGCAAATCGCTGGTTTCTTCAGTGTCAATGGCCAGGTCACTGTTCCGTGTTACCCGAAATTGATAGCAGCCTTTAATTTTCATGCCGAAAAACAAATCATCGGCAAATGCATGAATGATTGATGATAAAAACACAAAGTGATATTGGCCCGGTTCACATAACTCATCAGGCAACTGAATCACACGAGGTAAAGCCCGTGGTGCCTGTAAAATGGCATAGCCAATACTGCGCCCAAAGGCATCTTTTCCATCCATGGATACAATAAAGTTCAAACTCTTATTGAGTAATCTCGGGAAGGGGTGAGATGAGTCCAGCCCGATTGGACTGAGAATCGGCTGGATTTCATCGCGAAAATACTGTTCCAGCCAGGCACTGTGTTCGGCTGTCCACATCGGTCTTGGCAGTACTTTAATGCCTTCCTGTTCCAATAAAGGCAACAACTCATTATTGAGTACCGAGTATTGTTCATCTACCAACTCATGGGCACGTAAACTGATTAATCTCAATGCTTCCTGAGCACTGATTTGATCGGCTTCAAGGTAAGGATCACCAATTTCAATCTGTTGAATTAAGCCAGCTACGCGGACTTCAAAAAATTCATCCAGATTCGTACTGGAAATACACAAATAATTCAGCCTTTCCAGTAATGGCACACTGGGATCCAGTGCCTGCTGCAAGACACGCCAGTTGAACTCCAGCAAACTCAGCTCACGATTCAGGTAAAGCTCGGAGCTGTTCAGATCAATTTGTGTTTCCATGTTTTCCATTTTGATGGCTTAAATTTAAGAGGTTAATGAACGTTAGACTTATTGTATATTTTAGTGCGGTTTTCAAATGAAGTTTGGATGACAAAAACAAACCTTACAGCACGTTAGAACGGTTTGATGACAATCTGATGACAGCTTACCACCGATATTTGTCATAGTTTTCCGGATTTGCCCAGAAACGACTGTTCAGCCAGTCACGTTTGGGCTGGTAATTTTCGATGGCATAACTGAATACCTGTAATCCATCGTTAGTACCAGCGATATGATGCAACCCCATGGCCAGATAATCACGGAACTGCCAGCCCTGTTGTTGTGCTTGCGCAGGATCGGCAATCAAAATGATATGCGGCGCATGTAAATTGCGTAAATATCCCAGCCATTGTTGCCCTGCCTGCAATGGTAAGGTTTCAGTCAGATCACTGATAACGGCCAGATCCACACTATGAATTTGCTGTAATTGCGATTGTTCAAATGGTGTTGTCAGAGCCTGTGATCTGGTATCTTGGCAATCGTTCAGGCATAGCCTGGCAACATCTCCCGCAACCAATATTGATTGCGGTTCAAATTGCTGTATCAGCGTGCTGAGCAGCGAAGACAATAAGACTGATTGATTCATGACTAACCAGCATAAAACATCTACCGAGTTCTGGAAACACAAACGACTGGGTCAGATGACACATACCGAGTGGGAAAGCTTGTGTGATGGCTGCGGACGTTGCTGTCTGCATAAACTGGAAGATGATTCTGATGGACGCATGTATTACACACGGGTAGCCTGTGAACTGCTGGATGTTTCAACTTGCCGCTGTAAGGATTATGCTAATCGCCAGAAGACGGTGCCAGACTGTATTCAGCTCAGCGTCGAGCAGGCACATTTCTTTGACTGGTTACCCGATACCTGTGCCTATCGTTTACTTGCAGAAGGCGAGCCCCTGCCGGAATGGCACCCTTTGATTACCGGTGATCCTCAGAGTGTGATTGATGCAGGTGTCTCCGTAAGACATATTGCCATCAGTGAATCCGATGATATTGATTTAACCGAAGAGGTCATTGCGCTGCAGCCCCCCGTTTATCCACATGACACCTGAGCAAAGTCGCGAATTTACCGCCCGCCTTGAACAAGCTGCATTGACGCTGCTTGAAATGGAAATTTACCGAAAACCAGATGATTTGGCCCGACGTTTCGGATTGCCATTACCGGTAGTCCGTTACTGGTGGCGTCAAACCGATGAAAAAACGCGTCCAGTCGATCAAAACAGCCTGTCACCACGCGAAGTCAAAGTGATTCGTAAAGCGACGCAAACGCTGGAAGGATGGGAAAAGATTAAACGTTATCGTCCGCCATGTGGCGCACGTCTGCCGGGTGGCAAAAAGTGCAAACGTTCAGTGGCGATACGCCAACCGGAAGCCTGGTCATTAGGTGCTTTGGCCGATCGTTGTCGCCTGCATGGCGGAAATGCCCGGCGCGTTATTCGTTCTAAAACTGAGGACGATACAGAATGAGGGACTTATGCTTGAGACAACGGAAATTCTGAACCGATTGCTGACGCTGTGTAACGAGCAAAAAAGCGGCACCTTATTTTTAACCACTGCAGACAACAAAGCCTGTCATATTATTTTTGAAAACGGTCGTATTGAAGCCATGGCGTTTGGTTCAGTCAAAGGCTTAGCCGTCGCTAATTTGTTGCCAAGGTTATTGATAGAACGAACCAGTTTTAACAGTACCCTCAGAATGCCATTGAGTGAACGGGCCAATATCGAAGATCAGGCTGATATTTTTGCCGCACTGGGATTGCGCCGTCAGGCGCCCACTGAAACGAAACTTTCACAAACAGTTGCGAAACCGACGCGAATGTATCGCGGGCATTTGATTGTTGAACAGGAACCAAAGGATCTATCGCCGAAACCAGCTAAATCAGTTGTCGAACCCAGTCAAAAAATACCGTCGAAAAAAAGCAAAAAAAAAACGTATCTATCGTGGTCAAGTGATTGAAGATTGAAACTACTCAGATAATTTGTCACATTGATTGCGCCAAAATCGTTAACATATCGCCACGTTGCAGACTCCGGAATTCATCATGAGTAACATTTCTCCCCAAGATCTCAATCGAGGTTTACTCGATTTTATTGATGCGTCACCCACACCGTTTCACGCAGTGGAAAATATGCAGTCGGCTTTAAAATCAGCTGGTTACAAGTTGCTTGATGAAAAGGACAGCTGGGGGAAATTACCCGCCGGTCGTTATTTCGTCACCCGTAACGATTCTTCATTGATTGCCTTTAACCTGCCTGCACAGGCTATTGCCGAAGCAGGTTTTCAAATGGTGGGAGCGCATACCGATAGTCCGTGTTTAAAAGTTAAACCGCAACCGGGAACAGTACGTCATTCATTCTGGCAACTTGGAGTGGAAGTTTATGGTGGTGCACTGTTAAACCCCTGGTTTGATCGTGACCTATCCATGGCCGGCCGGGTCAGTTATGTCGATGCCGAAAATCAATTACGCCATAGTTTGATCAATTTCAAAAAACCGGTGGCGGTTATTCCAAGTCTGGCGATTCATCTGGATCGGGAAGTGAACCAGAATCGCAGTATTAATCCACAGCTGCATCTGCCACCGATATTGCTGCAGAGTGAAGAGGGTGATAAACCTGATTTTCGTGCTTTAATGGAGCAGCAACTTCGATCCGAACATGGTGATATGGCTATTGGCAAAGTTCTGGATTATGAGATCTGCTTTTATGACACTCAACCAGCTGCATTGGTGGGGCTCAATGAAGATTTTATCAGTGCGGCACGGCTGGATAATTTACTCAGTTGTTATATTGGCTTGCAGGCTTTACTGACCGGTACTGCCGATAAAGCTACTCTGTTGGTGTGCACCGATCATGAAGAAGTTGGCAGTGTTTCAACCAGTGGCGCCCAGGGCACATTTCTCCCTGCAGTTCTGCAACGTTTAGCTCTGGATAATGAAAGCTTCCAACGTATGCTTCAACAGTCTTTATTGATTTCTGCTGATAATGCACATGGAATACATCCCAACTATGCTGACCGGCATGACGCGCAACATGGGCCAATTTTGAATAAAGGCCCGGTTATTAAAACCAATGCCAATCAGCGTTATGCCACCAACAGTGAAACCAGTGCACGGTTCAGACAGATTTGTGAACTGGCAGATGTGCCGGTGCAGGATTTTGTGGTGCGTACGGATATGGCCTGTGGCAGTACGATTGGGCCTATAACGGCCAGTAACCTAGGGGTGAAGACCCTGGATATTGGTGTACCCACATTTGCCATGCATTCAATTCGTGAACTCGCTGGCAGCCTGGATACCTGGCATTTATATAACGCACTAAAACAATTTTTCAATTAATAATCAAAGGAATACATACACTATGTCAGAAACAGTTGATGAATTAACGGTGACCTATCAGGAAGGCGATGTCACTACGGTAAAAGAGCTGGATAAAGTCGTTCTTACCAAAGGTGCCTGGGCGACAGTAATGTTTCGCTATCAGGATCTGGATCGTAAAACAGGTGAATTTGGTCCGGATAAATACACCATCCGCCGTTATCAAAAACGCAATGGCGAATACGGTCAACGTTCAAAATTTAATATTTCTAGTCGTGACCAGGCGCAGCAAATTATTGAGGCGTTAACACGCTGGACCAAAGATTAAATAGCTGCCTATGAATAAGAGTTTATTGACTAATCTCTGCGCTGCTGCATTGGTTAGCGTCGGGTTATTGCTTGATACGCCCTGGCGTGATCCAGTGTTGGCCACAGGTATGTTTGCCCTGGCCGGTGGTATAACCAACTGGCTGGCCATTCATATGTTGTTTGAAAAAGTGCCTGGGCTATATGGTTCGGGTGTTATTGCGGCACGCTTTAATGAATTTCGTGTTGCCATCGAAAAACTGGTCATGGAACAGTTCTTCAATCAGCAAAGCCTGGATCGCTTTGTCAGCCAAATGCTTGATGATAAACGCGAAAATAAACTGGATTTTTCAGAAATCATTGATCAAACCGATCTGGATCCCGTGTTTGACAATCTGGTGGCCACCATTATGGAATCCTCGTTTGGCAGCATGTTGTCGATGGTGGGTGGCGCCAAAGCCCTTAAACCATTGAAAGAACCTTTTGTTCGTAAAATGCAGCAGTCGCTCAACGATATTGCGCACAGCGAACATTTTCAGCAGCATCTGCGAGAAAAACTGAGCAGTGGGCCGGTCAGTGATGATTTATACCGTCAGATATACACTATCGTTCATAGTCGACTGGATGAACTGACACCGCAGATGGTCAAACAGATGGTTCAGGATTTAATCCGTCAGCATCTGGGCTGGCTGGTCGTATGGGGGGGCGTATTTGGTGGCTTAATAGGATTGATGACCAGCTTTTTACCGTTGTGAACTCCTGGATCGAGAATAATTGCCGCTTATGTGCCGCGCCAGTGTCGTTTTATCACCATTGGCGCGGATATGATTACTGGCAATGCAGTGAATGTCATGCAGTACAGATGGACAATCAGCATCTGCCGGATCGCGAAAGCGAAAAAGCACTGTATCTGACCCATGAAAATGATGTGAACGATCCGCGTTATCAGCAGTTTGTTTCCCCAATCACTGAGGCCATCCTAAGCCAAATACTACCGGACAAAATTGGTTTGGATTTTGGTGCAGGTCCTGGGCCCGTCATCAGCAAAATCATCACCGAAAAAGGCTATCAAACAAAGCTTTATGACCCGGTTTTCCATCCGAATATCAGCGTGTTATCCGAACAATATGATTTTATTATCTGCTGCGAAGTTATTGAGCATTTCCATCAACCGGCGGTGGAATTTGCCCGGCTTAAATCGTTGTTAAATCCTGGTGGAAAATTGTTTTGCATGACTCAACTGTTAGATAACAGCATTGATTTTGCCAGGTGGCATTACAAAAACGATATCACTCATGTTTTTTTCTATCATCGCGACAGTTTGAATTTCATTCAAAAACAATTTGCCTTCAGTGCAGTTGAAATAAATCAGCGATTAATAAGCTTTACTAACTGAATTGTTCGCGAATAGCGGCCAGATGTTCTGCTGGTAATTCGATTACGACACTGACCGTATCGGTAAATTGTTGGTCGAGGATGCGACCATGGATCTGTTTCAGTTGATATTCCAGCATTTGCAGCTGACTGTAATCTATCTGCAGACTTAACCCCGCCATTTCAACCCAAGGTAATTTTCCGGCCGCATCAATGGCTTGTTTGGCGGCATTGCCATAGGCACGGGTTAAACCGCCTGTGCCTAATTTAACGCCGCCAAAATAACGAATCACCGCTACCACGGTATTAATTAAGTCTTCACCTTGTAACGGTGCCAGAATTGGCCTTCCTGCGGTGCCGGAGGGTTCACCCGCATCAAAAAATCGTTCAGTGATAAATCCTTCGGGCGCTCTTATTCGCCAGGCAAAGGCCAAATGATTTGCCGAAGGGTGTTGCGCGGCTAACTGCCTGAGTTGCTTTAAGGCAGATTGCTCATTGTCACAGGACATGGCGACACCAATAAAACGTGATTTTTTTATTTCAGATTCGACACTGGCCGGCGTACGAACAACAAAAAACTGGTTGGACATCTTATTTACTATAGGAAAATACAGCCTGACAATTTACCATATTGCCATCTTTTGCTCGCAGGCCAGGCGGGGCAATGTCCAAATTCATCTTAATAAATCGGGTAATACAGTTTGTCAGAATTAAGTTTTGCAGTAGGTCAACGTTGGGTCAGCAACAGCGAGGCCGAATTAGGTCTGGGTATCATTACCGAAGTCAGCGGCAGACGAATTGAAATCGCCTTTCCGGCTGCCGATGAACAACGAAGTTATGCGGCGAATAATGCACCGTTAAGCCGGGTCGACTACCCAGTGGGCGAACAGATTAAAACCCGTCAGGGACAGCAATTTACTATCAGCGAAAAACATCCGTTAAATGGTTGTGTGATTTATCAGGGCGAAACCGCTGAGGGAGAAGCGATCAGTATCCATGAAATGGATCTGGACAGCTTTGTACAATTCAGCCAGGCAACCGATCGTCTGTTTGCCGGGCAGATAGACAAAAATCGCAAATTTCAGCTAAGACTCCGAACCCATCAATATTTTCATCGGTTACATCAATCACCCGTATTTGGTCTGTTGGGGGGCCGTGTGCAATGTCTGCCCCATCAGTTTTATATTGCTTCACAGATGACACACCGTATTTCAACCCGGGTATTACTGGCCGATGAAGTCGGTCTGGGTAAAACCATCGAAGCAGGCATGATTATGCACCAGCAAATCATGCAGGGACGGGCCAGCCGGGTATTGGTTATTGTTCCTTCTGCTTTGGTGCATCAATGGCTGGTGGAAATGCTGCGGCGTTTTAATCTGGCCTTTACGGTGATTGATGCCGAGCGCTATGAGGCCCTGGTTGAGTTGGATGAAGGTAATGCCTTTGATAGCGCGCAGCTGGTGTTAACTGATTTACAGACGCTGGAAACCCATCCCGAAATGCAACAGGATGTATTGCATGTGAGCTGGGATATGTTGGTAGTGGATGAAGCCCATCATTTGCAGTGGCATGCAGATCACAGTAGTGAGGGGTATCAGCTGGTTGAAAAACTGGCCGCGCAGATTGCCTCAGTTTTGTTATTAACAGCTACCCCTGAGCAACTGGGCATGGACAGTCATTTTGCCCGTCTGCGCTTGCTGGATCCGGATCGTTATTATGATTTGACACAGTTTCGTGAAGAACAGCAGAAATATCAGCAGATCAGTCAGTTGCTGGATCAACTGATGGCGATTGAATCAGCCGCTGAATTTGCCGCTAAAAACAACCTGAAAACAGAATTAAAAAATTATCTGGATGATACGCTGCTGGACGGACTGGCTGACGCAGAGCAGTTTGAATCTGCACGCGAACAGGCAAAACAGCAATTTGTTGATCAATTCGGTACCGGGAGGATTTTATTCCGTAATACCCGCGAGACAGTTAAAGGTTTCCCTGAGCGCCAATTAACTGCACATGCCCTAGTGCCTACCAAGCATTATTTATTTCAAACAGGCAACAATCTAACCGAATTGTTGCAACCCGAAATTCTATTAGGTGAAAACTGGCTGACGTTAGACCCAAGAGTCGACTGGCTGGTGAACTGGCTTAAAGAACACCGAGGTGAAAAAACCTTATTAATTACTGCCAATGCTGAAACCGCTCAGCAGCTGGAATTGCATTTGCGGTTACAACATGGAATACGCAGCAGCGTGTTCCATGAACACATGACCCTGATCAATCGTGATCGGGCTGCTGCATTCTTTGCGGATGACGAAGAAGGCGCACAGATCCTTATTTGCTCTGAAATCGGCAGCGAAGGACGGAATTTCCAATTCTGTTCCTACCTGGTGTTATTTGATCTGCCACTGAATCCGGATTTGCTGGAACAGCGTATTGGTCGTTTGGATCGTATTGGTCAACGCAATACGGTAAATATCGTGGTGCCTTATTATCAGGATACCGCTCAGCAACTGCTGCTCGAATGGTATCACCAAGGCTTGAATGCCTTTGAATCGGTCTGTAAAACGGGTTCAGCATTACGTGAACAATTTGCTGAACAGTTGGAAAAGTGTTTGCGTGACCCTGCAGATAAAAAAGCCTTTGCCAGATTGCTTGATGATACCCGGCAAGCAGAGCAGCAATTGCGGGAAAATCTCAGCCAGGGCCGGGATCGTTTACTGACGCTGAACTCCTTTGATGAATCCGCTGCAAAAGAGATTCTGATGCAGGTTGAAGAAGCCAGCAGTCCATTGGAACTGGCGGCTTTTATGGATGATTTCTTTGATGCCTATGGTATTGAACAGCAGGCGCATAGTGCTGACAGCATTATTCTGCAACGCGGTGATGAGCTGCGCAGTGATGAAATTGATTTGCCTGAAGATGGGTTAACGGCAACCTATCAGCGTGCCAGAGCGTTATCACGTGAAGATATGGCTTTTTTAA
>NZ_DCSO01000096.1:17118-22330 GCF_002325665.1 Methylophaga sp. UBA1464 | reverse complement strand
ATGGCTTTTTTAACCTGGGAACACCCATTAGTGCTATCGGCAATGGATGCAGTCATCAGCTCTGATTTGGGCAATACCGCTTTCTGTCAGTTGAAAAGTAATCTGGTGGTTGCTGGCAGTTTATTGCTGGAAGTGGCATTTGTGATGCATTGCCCGGCACCCAAACACTATAATATCACTCGATACATACCTGAATCGTACCTGCGGATCGTCATAGATGAGAAAGGGCGACGACTGGATGAACATTTGACCGAGCAGGAAATGAATCAACAGGCTGGTCGTATTCCCAAACATACTGCCCAGCAGATGGTGCAGGTGGCCCGCGAACGTATTGATGGATTAATTGATTCCAGTAAAAAAATGGCTGCCACATATCAAAAGCAGCTTATCGATGAAGCCATCAGTAAAATGACACAGCTGACGGATAATGAAATACAGCGCCTGCAGCATCTTGCTGAAAAAAATACGCATATTAAATCTTCAGAAATTGAAACCATGCAATCACAGCAGCAACAACTGCAACAGTATCTGCAACATGCAGAATTGAAATTGGATGCATTACGCTTAATCATCGTGACAGAAGCGGAGTGATCTGCCAAAGTCACGGATCAAAAACATAACGGAGTAGGGTTTTGATTAAACGTTGGTTACCACCTTTACTGGTCGT
The DNA here is from genome assembly GCF_002325665.1 of Methylophaga sp. UBA1464. Classification (NCBI taxonomy): domain Bacteria; kingdom Pseudomonadati; phylum Pseudomonadota; class Gammaproteobacteria; order Thiotrichales; family Piscirickettsiaceae; genus Methylophaga; species Methylophaga sp. UBA1464. The sequence continues at coordinate 21,663 of NZ_DCSO01000096.1, read as the reverse complement.
GGCATTGGCCATAGTGATATTCAGTACGTTGATCAGTACTCGCCCACAGGCTCCGGTTCAGGATCGCCCGGCTCAGGGTGTGTTGGTCGATACTCAGCAAATTGATTTTGCGTCGTTGTCACCGACACTTACTTTATACGGTCGTCTCGAAGCACCACAAATGGCCAACCTGCGTGCTGCAATCAATGCTGATGTAGCAAAAGTTTATGTATTTGATGGCGACATGGTTGAACAGGGCCAAATACTGGTCGAACTGGATCAGCAGGAAGCTCAACTGGCGGTTGATCAGGCTGCCGGCGAACTGGCATTGATAGATGCCCAGATTGCTGCTGAACAGTCGCAACTTAAACGCAATGAAGCACTGTTTGCCACTCAACAACAATTGGTAGATTTGGCAAAAGCGGCAGTCGGCCGTGCTGAAAAACTGCAACAAAGCCAGTTATCATCGCAAGCGTTATTAGATGAATCCATCTCGCTACAGGCACAGCAAAGTCTCAATCTGAAACAGTTGCAGTTTGATATCCAGGATCATCCGATCCGTATGGCACAACTGCAGGCAAATCGTAAACAAGCTCAGGCCAGACTGGATAATGCGCAGCTGGATCTCAGCCGCACCATTATCAAAGCCCCTTTTTCCGGTCGTATCAGTAGTCGGCAAATCGCCATCGGTGACCGGGTCCAAACCGGTGATGCATTAGTGACACTTTATGATATGCGGCGACTGGAATTACGTGCGTCGATTCCTGAGCGTTATCTGGCCGATATTTATCCAGTGTTTGAAAAACAGCGGTTGACTGCCATTGCACAGCTTGCCGGTCAGCCGTATGAATTTGAATTGCGCCGTCTCAGTGGCGAAGTAAATGTGAATGTCGCAGGACGTGACGTCCTGTTTCGCCTGAAAGGTGAGCCGGGACCACTGGCATTAGGGCAGTTTGTCAGTGCTCAGCTGACGTTGCCGGTTCGCGAAAAAACGGTCGCCATTCCTTACAGCGCCCTGTATGGTCTGGATAGGGTGTATCGGGTTCGAAACAATCTTCTTGAAGCCGTAAGCGTAACCAAAATCGGTGATTATGCAGATCAGGATGGCAAAAGCCGTTTGCTGATCCAAAGCGATGCCCTGCAACAGGGTGATCTGATTATTACGACTCAATTACCTAATGCTATCAATGGTTTATCGGTGAGTGTTAAGGATGAGTGAACCGGTGAAACGCGACTTTATCGGCATCTTTGCCCAACATCGCGTGGCGGCCAATCTGTTAATGCTGGTGATGATTCTCGCCGGAATTTTGTCTTTAAACCGTATCAATACCCAGTTTTTTCCCACATTTGCGTTGGATATTATCACCGTCAGTATTGAATGGCGTGGCGCCAGTGCTGAGGATGTTGCCGAATCAATTACCCGGCAGGTAGAACAGGAATTACGCAGTGTTGATTATGTGAAAAAGATGACTTCCACTTCGTCATACGGAATGTCATTGGTCACCATTGAGTTTATCGAAAAAAGTGATATGGGGCAGGCACTGGATCAGGTCAAGGATCGCATTGCGCAGATCCGTAATCTGCCTACTGACAGTGAAGAACCTGAAGTTTCATTGGTGACAAATTACGAAAGCGTGGCGCGAATTCTGATCACCAGTGAAACCGGCGACCTGGCATCGCTGCGTTACCTTGCCCATGATATTGAACATGATCTTCTTGATCGGGGCATTTCACGGATTAATATCAGCGGACTGCCGCTGGAAGAAATTGCCATACAACTGGATAAAGCCAAGCTGGAGGCATTGGGGCTGGAGCTGGATCAGGTTGCGGATCGTATTGCCCGGTTAAGTCAGGATTTACCGGCTGGTGAAATCGGTAATGAGGAGAGCACACGACAAATCCGCAGTCTGGATCAAGGGCGTAATGTACAGGCTTTTGCCGAATTTGCTTTGCAATCAGACTTTGCCAACGGCTTGGTCAAACTGGAAGATGTCGCGACCATAGAACGCCGTCCTTTGCGTAAACAAATGAATCTGTTCTATCAGGGTCAGCCAGCCATTGAGCTGGAACTGCAACGTACTGAAAATGCGGATTCGCTAAAAAGTGCACGTATTCTTGAAAAATGGCTGGACGATAACGCTGGCAGTCTGCCAGAAGGTGTTCAGTTGAAAGTCTATGATGCCAGTTGGCAGTTGATCAAAGAGCGTATCAATCTGCTGTTAAAAAATGGTCTGGGTGGCTTACTGCTGGTACTGGGCATTCTGTTTCTGTTTCTGCATGGACGGGTAGCTTTTTGGGTGGCGGTTGGTATTCCGGTATCCTTTATGGCGGCATTGGCCGTGTTATATGCACTCGGCGGCAGCATTAACATGATCAGCCTGTTTGGGCTGATTATGTCGCTGGGGATTATTGTTGATGATGCGATTGTAGTAGGGGAAGATGCTTTCGCCCACTACCAGAGCGGTGAACCTTCGTTAACTGCATCGGAAGGTGGCGCCAGACGAATGCTGGCACCGATTCTATCGTCGTCACTCACCACTATTTCTTCCTTTATTCCACTGATGTTAATCAGTGGCGTAATTGGCAATATTCTGTTTGATATTCCATTCGTAGTGATCTGCGTGATCATCGCCTCGTTGATTGAGTGTTTTTTGATCCTGCCGGGGCATTTACGGCATAGTTTTCACAATATTCATCACGCCAAGCCTTCAGCTATCAGAGCGCAACTGGATAGGGCCTTTAATTATCTGCGGGATGATCTTTTCCGGCCACTGGTCACCCATGCCGTTAAAAATCGTGGCTTAACGGTCAGTGCTGCGCTGGCGTTATTGATTATCAGTTTTGGCTTGCTGGCAGGCGGTCGTATCAGCTTTAATTTTTTCCCGTCGCCTGAAGGTACCACCGTGTTAGCAAATGCCCGATTTGTGGCAGGCACGCCACGCAGTGAGGTTGATAAATTTCTGCAACATATTTCAGCCACGCTGGAACAGACCGATCAGCAATGGGAGCAGCCCCTGGTTGATGTGGCGACCAGCAAACTGGGGGCTGCCGGTACCGCTGGGGGGATGTCCGAATCACAAATTGATGATCGTTTTGCTTCCATGCAGGTCGAACTGACGTCACCGGATCAGCGTGATGTGCGTAATCAAACCTTTATTAATGCCTGGCGCGAAAAGATTATTTTGCCCGCCGGAATAGAGACTTTCACCATTTCCGAACGTCGTGGCGGACCTCCGGGCAGTGATATTGATATCCGTCTTACCGGAGGCAATACCGATATTCTTAAAGCTGCTTCCAAAGAAGTCATCGAAGCATTGCAACGTTATCCCGGTGTCAGTGCCACTGAAGATGACTTGCCTTATGGCCAGTCGCAATTGATTTATCGACTCAAAGAGCAAGGCAAGGTACTGGGGCTGACAGTTGATGATGTCGGCAGGCAGTTACGTGCAGCCTATGATGGACGTCTGGTACAGATTTTTCAGGATGGTGATGACGAAGTCGAAGTGCGGGTGATGTTTCCGGATAGTCAACGTAATACCCAGGCTTCACTGGATGACTTTATGATTCGACTTCCCAATGGGGGCAGTGTGCCGCTGGATTCGGTAGTACATTTTGATTCACGACGTGGCTTTGATGTGCTGCGTCATACGGATACCCGATTGGCTGTGCATGTAACGGCTACGGTAGACAGTCAGGTAACCAATAACAACACCATTCTGGCTGATTTACAGCGTGATTTTCTACCGGATCTGACGTCACGCTATGGCATTCAGGTAGTATTTGAGGGCAGGGCGGAAGAGCAGGCTGATACGATTGGGGACATGAAACAGGGCGTGTTGCTGGCATTTGCTTTGATCTACATTATTCTTGCCTGGGTATTTGCCTCTTATGGCTGGCCACTGGTGGTGATGACGGCTATTCCTTTTGGCTTGATTGGTGCACTGGTCGGACATTGGTTATTGGGTATCGATCTGACTATTCTGTCTTTATTCGGTATCTTTGGTCTGTCAGGCATTGTGGTGAATAATGCGATCATTCTGGTCACTTTTTTCAAGAATTTACGGGAAAAAGGGCTGGAGACTCAACATGCCATCATTGAAGCATCCGTTTTGCGCCTGAGAGCAGTCTTATTGACCTCCCTGACCACTATCGGTGGTCTGACTCCTTTGTTATTTGAGACATCACCCCAGGCACAGTTTTTGATTCCAATGGCGGTATCGATTTCGTTCGGTCTGATGTTTGCTACGGTATTGGTGTTACTGGTGATTCCGGCATTATTGTCATTTCATGAGAGCATTGCCGAGTCTATGACTGGCTTTCGATCAAGCAAGACACAAACTGAATAAGAGGGTAAACATGAAACTACGGCTTATTGGTTTATTGTTGGGACTTGGCAGTAGTGTATTAGGCAATTCGGTATTTGCTGAGGAAGCCCCGGTCACCTTACAGACCCTCACTGACCATGTGTTTATCAATCATCCTGCACGTCAGGCAGAGGCCAGTATGGATGCATTGGCAGAAAGCCGATCCACACTGGCCGGGCAGCTGTTTGCCGAGCGATTAAGT
>NZ_DCSO01000096.1:6834-17047 GCF_002325665.1 Methylophaga sp. UBA1464 | reverse complement strand
GAGCCATTAAGTTTATCGGTTAATCATTTTAATGATGTCATTGGCAGCAGTGATGGACTGCAGGAATGGGAAACCTCCGTTGAAATGCCTATCTGGCTGCCGGGCGAAAAGCGTCAGCAACAGAATCTGTCACGTCATCTGGCAGCAGAAGTACCGTATTATCAACAAAGGATCCGTCTGGATGCATCAGCACAAGTACGTGAACATGTATGGCAGGTAATGCTGTCAGCTGCCAAGGTCAGACATGCTGAAACCTTGCAGGAAAATGCCGGGAATTTATTGAAAAATGTTCAAAGCCGGGTCGAAGGCGGGGATTTGTCACGTTCGGAGGCTTTACTGGCACAAAGTCATCATCTGGAAATGCAGTCCCAGCTGGCTTCAGCCAAAATGGATTTGCAGCAAAGCTTGAATCAGTATCAATTTCTGACAGGCCAGCAGGTGTTACCTGATGTGATCGAAGAAACACTGCCCATGGTGCTGGAAATTGACAAAGATCACCCCTTGTTAGCGGAACTTGAACAGCAGATTGCCCGGCAACGCAGTGAAATGGCCAATGCGCGTTATGACAATGCCCGCCATCCCAGCGTATCGCTGGGCGTCAAACGTGAACGTGATGCTCATGCCGATCCATACAATAACAGTATTGGTGTGGGTGTGAGTTTTGCGCTGAATGACAGCCGATACCAACAGCCGGCAATTGCTCAGGCAAGTCGTCTGTTAGCTGATTTGCAAATAGCGCAACAGCAACAGAAACGACAGCTTGAAGCGGCGCTGCTTGCCGCGAAAGATAAATATAAAACCCTGCAACAACGCCAAATCCTGCTTAAAGAGCAGTATGAGGTCAGTCAACAATATGTTTCGATGCAACAACGCAGTTTTGATATGGGCGGTATTGATTTAACGACTTTTTTACGTAGTCAGGAAGTCGCGGATAAACATCGTCATCAGTTGTTGCAGCTGGAAATTGAGATTCAGCAACAAATTTCGATGATAAACCAGATAGCGGGACGGAATTTATAATGGTTTGCCGGATTATCTGGAAATAGCACTTTCAGCACGCATTCTGGCAGCTAAATCTTCCCATAAAGACAAGCGTGAGGCATCGCCGACACGTTGTCCCTCACCGCGTGACTTGGCCAGCCACAGACCCGTCCCATTAAAACTGTAAACCGGTATCAGATCCTGACGACGGTTTGCCGATTTTATTTCATTGATTAGATTATCCAGAACCAATGGAATAGCACGACGATTTTCAAAATAGGTCAGGACCATGTGAGCCTGGTTCAGGTTGGTGGCCTTAACGTATGTGATGCGTAGTTTATCTTCATCTACTCCCAGCTGTTTCAGCGTGAAGTACTTGGCAATCGAATAATCCTCACAATCACCGGCGCCAATCGACAGCATTTCTATCGGTGTGGCCCAATAGTCTTCCTGATTCCACAGCAAAATATCATCGACAAACAGGACATTACTGTTGAAAAAATCATTCACCACAGTGAGTTTTTCGTGATCTGTCAGATCCTTGCCTTCCAGCATCAATGCCTGCCATGCTTCTACCCGTTGTCTGGCATCACTGTCATATTCATTTTCAATCTTTTGCAACAACGCTTCCGAAATCAGTAATTCCGCTAACAGCGGTACCGAAAATGGCAGCAGCCATGCGAGGATGGCTGCTAAAACAATTGGCTTTAGCCTTTGTAACATTGATTAACGACTGATCCCGAATAAACCAGCCTGTTGCAGCCACAGGAAGTCTTCTTCATCTTGCACGCTTTCCGCTAATACTCGCACTTCAATTAAACGGGCAATTTCCTGAATAATATCCAGCAAATCGGGCTTACTGGTATTGCTACGGATCTCAGTGGTCAAATCACGCGCCAGTCGGATGTAATCAATATGCAGATCTTTAAGCAGATTCACTGGAATGACATCACTGCTATAACGTTTGAGCAAACTATGTGCACCCAATTGTCTGACAAAAATGCTGAAATTCGTAAACGTATCCAGATCCTTGGCCGCAGCATAAGCCGTTACGCTAAAGGCAAGCAGAGCCGGGGAAATGCCGGACTGAATAACCTCTTTGCCAAGCCATTGTTTGAAGTCAGCGGAAGCAATAGAAGCCAGGGATAAGTTGATGGTAACAGGGGCGGGTTCAGCTTCCTGCTGCATCAGTTTCAGCACTTTCTGCACAATATGTTTATCCAGTGTTTCCACCAGATCAAAGGCTTCAGCCATTGAGAATAACGTGCCGATTGGCAGCAGATCTCCATTTCCATCCCGCACTTCAGTAAAGGCTTCGCGCATCACCAGATGGGGTTTGGCGGTATCACTGTAGTTATAAGCCTGGTTGGTAAAAGTGATAACGGCTGAATCGGTTTTAATGACCTGTTCGATAGTCGCTTTCCAGCTCATCTCCGTCATCGAACTCAGAATGTTTTCCTTGATATAAAATGCATTGGCTTCGATCAAACGTGCCTGTTCATAGGCTTCCACCAAAGCAGGCATCAATCGTTCGAACTCACTGCTTCGTTCAAACGACACAATCCCCATATGCAGCAAATCACTCTGATCGTATTGCTGACCTAATTCGCTGGCAATCGATTGAATCTGCTCAGCAATCAGGGTGATATCATCGATATTGCTGTCAGTTGTTAACACAGCAAATTCGGAACCATACCAACGGTAACTGCGTGTATTCGTGAAAGGTAGCTGCCGTAACTGGCTGGCAAAAGCTTGCAGTAATTCATCTACGGCCTGTTTACCATGATTTTTCACCACCGCACTTAAATCATCAAATTTGATATAGATGACATGACCAAATTCACCAATTGATAATGACTGTTTGATATCTACATTAAAGGTTTGCTGATTTAACAGATTGGTCAGCGGATCACGGTTCAGGTTGTCATTGAGTTTATCCAGACGGGCATTCAAATGATGAATGGTCTTGCCGATTTTAGTCGACATGCTGTTCATGGATTTGGCCACAGAACGCACTTCTTTGGTCCAGGGCAAATCATCGATAACGGTAAATTTTCCGGCAGAGATGTCATCGGCTTGTTTGGTAATGTCTTTTAATGGGCGCAATGTCATTCTTAATACGATCAACAGCAATAAAATAGCGCCAAGCAGGATTAACAGGGAAAATTTAAGGGTAGATTTAAATTGCTCATACAGCTTGAGGTAGCCATAACCAGGATTACTGGTGACATGCAGGGTGCCGGCGATATTCCAGCCAGTACTGATTTCACTGACGGCCGTGACGGTTTCGATTGGCAGGAAGCGGATAAGCCAGTCAGGAACTCCCCGAACTTCATCCGGATTGGTCAGCCGAACCAGCTCATTATCATCGACATCCAATAAACGCATTTCCTTGTAATAGCCGGTATCAAAAATAGCGTTCATCATGGTTCGCAGAATCGGATCTGTCTCATCGGCCATATGCGGGCTGAGGGATAATCCCAAAGAGGTTGCTGTGTCCTGTACATGCACTTCCGATTCACCTTGCAGATAACTACGGATATTGTCCATGCTCATGACAAAATTTACTGAGAACACAATCAGAAAAATCAGTGTTAACAGAATAAGTAACTGTTTTGATAAAGACATAAGATACAACCTCAATTTGAAAGGTATCATCAGGCTGGAGTCAGCATGAGACAAGCGTTTTGCTGCTTCATCCAGTAATCGGGCTAACATTACCTGTGCATCAACGCTCAAGCAAGCTAAATACTGAGTTATTGGTCAAAATCGGGAAGGATTATGCTTTTGTTTTCAGCTTTGCATTGATACGATCCGTCAATACTCCTTGAAGGTTGTCTTCCCATGTTTCTTGTTTTGGCGCAAATGGCTGTTTTAATTGCCTGTGGCGCGCTTTGGCAGGCTCTGGCGCCCAAACATATCCCTGCGCTGGCGCATCGGCGTGCACTGACGGATCTGGTGTTTTATATCCTGTTACCGGCAATGGTGATTGATGTGATCTGGCAAGCGCCTTTAGATATCAATTCCATGAAAATTTCGCTGCTGGCCATGAGTGGTCTGCTGACAGCCGCTTTTTTTATCTGGCTGGTATTGAAATATACATCGGTAACCAATACGCAAAAGGGCGCATTAATACTGGCGGCTACATTTCCGAATGTCACTTACCTGGGGTTGCCGGTATTGGATCAGGTACTCGGCAGCTGGTCGAATGCCATTATTCTGCAATACGATTTATTTGCCTGTACACCGGTTCTGATGACGGTTGGAATGTTAATGGCGGGTTATTACGGCAGTCATGACCAGTCAACGCATCCATTAAAAAGTCTGATTAAAATCCCGCCTTTATGGGCAGTAACTATCGCTGTATTATTGAATTTACTGAATATTAACCGACCCGAATTTATTCATGCGGCATTGCAAACACTTTCTGGTGGTGTCGTTCCTTTAATGCTGATTGCATTAGGTATGAGCATTCGCTGGCAAAGTTTTCGGTTCAGTTTATTACCCTTGTTGTTACCCGTGGCCATTATTACCTTATTTATTGCGCCATCTGGTGTCTGGTTGCTCACGCAAATAGTCAATTTACCAGCCGACATTATGACCACGGTGATTTTATCCGCTGCGATGCCGACAATGGTGTTTGGCATAGTGATCTGTGAACGCTACGGTTTGGATACATCACTTTATGCGGCAGCCGTGACATTAACGACCGTGTTATGCATGGTGAGTTTACCGCTGTGGTTTTATTGGATTAACTGATCAGACCAGACAAAACCGGCCTGATCAATCGCCTGCTTGATTAGTTGCATGGCTTGTTCAACCTGATCGAGTTCGCCCCGCAGACTGAATTCAATATGTGGGGGATCACCCAGATGAGGCAGGCTTGAAAGCTTCAATTGCGGATAGTCATGTACGATTTGATTCATTACCGGTAATAAATCGGACTCGCGGCCGCGCTGCACAAAAATAGTCTGTTCAGCTGCGGGCCGCTGATTTTTTAAATGTGCATATCGGTTATCCAAAACCCATTCCACCATTGGCCAGGCCATTTCAGGAAAGCCAGGTGTAAAGTGATGGTTTGCATAAGAAAATCCCGGTATCTGATTAATTGTATTAGGAATTATCCGAGCCCCTTCTGGCAGATACCCCATCAAAATCCGATTGGGATAAGCGGATTCGCCAAAACGGGCTTCAATTTCTGCAATGGCATCTGGATGTGGAATTAAGGGTACATCAGCAATTTTGGCAACAGTCTGCCGGGTTCGATCATCCGGAGTAGCACCGATTCCACCAAAGCTGAACACCAGATCTTCGCTGCTCATGCTATAGCGTAATGCTCGCTCAAGCTGCTGTGGATCATCACCTACAATTAACGTCCAGCTGAGTTCCAGACCGCGCTTGGCGAGCATAATTTGTAGTTGATTAAAATGCTTGTCCTGACGTTTACCACTGAGGATTTCATCACCAATAATGACCGCACCAATATGCATGTTTACTCCGATTCCTGTCGATTACGCATAAAATCTGCGGTCTGGGCAAATGAACTCATCAATTGTTCAGCAAATAATGGATCGAGATCCATGGTTTTAAGCGCCTGCGCCATACAATACAACCACTGATCCCGCTCTTCGATACCAATCGAAAAAGGCAGATGCCTGGCTCTCAATCGGGGATGTCCATACTTTTCTATATATAAGGAAGGCCCACCCAGCCAACCGCTTAAAAACATAAAGAGTTTATCTTCACTGATTTGAATGTTTTGTGGATGTAAGCCACGGATTACCTCAGTTTGCGGCGTCTCGCACATGATTTTATAAAAAGTATGACAGAGTTTTCTGACGGCAGGTTCGCCGCCAATGCGATCATAAGGTGTTGCGATTTCGGCCATGCTGAATCCAAGCTCAAAACGTCACAGTTTACTCTGCATCAATGTACTCATAAAGGGTTATAAGGTTGCGGCATCAGGTTCAGACCGGGATAATGAGTCGTTTTCTTAGCACTAAATAAAGGAGCGATAGCTTATGAGTGAAAGAATTGTAATGCGAACAGGTGAAGCACTGATCGCGGATGGTCCGCCATTAACTGCCGCAGAACCGGAAGTTGTTATCGGTGAACTGGATGGACCAGTAGGAACCGCATTTGCCAACTTAATGGGTGATCAGGTCAAAGGTCATTCGCGCGTACTGGCGCTGATGAATACCGATGTTCAGGTTCGTCCTGCGACGATCATGGTCAGTAAAGTGACTGTTAAAAACACCGCCTATACCAATATCCTGATGGGTACAGTACAAGGCGCGATTGCTAATGGCGTTCTGGATGCCGTACGTAACGGTACAATTCCTAAAGAAAAAGCCAATGATTTAGGCATCATCGTTTCTGTCTGGTTAAACCCTGGTATCACCACGGTTGAAAACCTGGATCATGAAGCATTATTTGATGTACATCGTCGTGCGACTACTCGTGCTATCGAGAAAGCGATGAATCATGAACCAAGCATTGATTATCTGCTGGAAAACCAGGACAAACTGGTTCACAAGTACTATCAAAAAGAACTGGATGCGAAAAAATCATAAATGAATTTTTTTGCAAAAATTGTAGTCGTAGCTATGTAGGTTATTCACAGCCTCGACAAAATTTACGGTTTGTCTGCGAAAGCAGGCAGACCGTTTTTTTTTGCCATGTATAATGCTTCAATGTGAATAAATGCGGTCAGAGAGACAAATGGATTTATATTCCATCGATACATTAATGCATGAAACGCGACAACTGGCCGCACGCTATCGTCAGGCGACTGGCAGCACCTTGCCGGTTACTGGTGAAATAGCGCGTTTTGATGCCGCAAAATCTCTGGATCTGCAGCTGCTGGATAATTTGAATTCCAGTTATGACGCCGTTGGTAAAAGTGGCGCATTAACCGATCAAAAATTGGTGATTAAAGGTCGCGCCATTTTTGATACCAGTAAATCCACCCCACGAATCGGTCAATTAAACCCGGCTCAGGAATGGGATGGGGTGTTACTGGTATTGTTTGATGATGAATATCAGCCAATAGAAATATTTTATGCTTCCAAGCAGGTTATCCAGGAAGCACTGAATGATCGTGAGAGTAATCGTAAAAAACGCGGTGCCATGTCGATTGCTCAGTTCAAAATTATCGGTGAACGCGTCTGGACGGCTGAAAACGGTGCAGAACCTGAAATATGGGATAACCAAGCCAGGTGATGATATTTTTCGGCACGTTAACGGAGTTTTTCGGAAGTAGTTATGCAGGATGATTTACAACAGATTTTTGCTGAAGGCGGTATTCTTGCCAGGCAAATCAAAGGATATCATCCACGTCAGGCGCAACAGGAAATGGCGCAACGAATTGTTGATACCCTGGCATCCGCTACGGTATTAGTCGCCGAAGCCGGTACAGGCACCGGTAAAACCTTTGCCTATTTAGCACCGGCAATTTTATCCGGCCAAAAAGTGTTTATTTCCACCGGCACTAAAAATCTGCAAGATCAATTATTCAGACGCGACTTGCCCACTTTGCGTAAAGCCTTGGCTGTGCCATTTCAGGCCGCTATATTAAAAGGACGAGGCAACTATCTCTGCCATCATCGATTGACCTTAGCCGAACAAGATCCCTTATTACTGTCACAAAGTGACACGTTACGATCACTGCGTGAATGGTCAGAAAGTTCGAAAAATGGTGATTTAAGTGAGTCCGATTTACTGGAAACACAATCCAATCTATGGCCCAGAGTCACTTCCACAGTCGATAACTGTCTCGGGCAACAATGCCCTGAATATCAACAATGTTTTATTGTGGAAGCGCGTCGCCGGGCGCAGGAAGCTGACATTGTGGTAATTAATCATCACTTGTTAATGTCTGATTTTGCGTTGAAAAGTGCGGGGCAAGGCGAAGTATTACCCACCGCCGATGCATTTATTATTGATGAAGCACATCAATTACCCGCTATCGCCGGTCAGTTTCTCGGCAACCGTATAAGTAGTCATCAAATTGTTGAATTATGTCGTGATAGTGTGCAGGAAATGCAGGATCATGCTGCCGACAGTCAAACACTTGCTTTGCATGCCGAGAAACTGCAAGCCAAACTGCAAACATTACGGTTACATATTGGCAATATCGAACAACGTACACCCTGGTTAACGCAATTATTTAATGATGAAATTAAAAACAATTTCAATGAGTTAGTAGATTATCTTGAAGTATTTGAATCAGAGCTTGAACCCTTAGCTGTGCGCAGCCCCGGCCTGTCTCAATGCCATGTAAGAGCCACTGAATTATTGAATCTCATTCAGTTATTTGCCGAACAAAATGACGATAATCTGGTGTTATGGCTGGATAATCGGCCAACAGGATTTGTATTGCACGCCACACCATTTGAAATCAGCCAGCATTTTCAACAATGGCTGGAAGAAAAACCCGCGGCGTGGATATTCACCTCAGCGACTTTGACCGTTGCGGGTAAATTTAATCATTTCTGCCAGCACTTGGGTATTGAAAATGCAGAATATGCCAGCTGGGAAAGTCCTTTTGATTATGCCAGGCAAAGTCTTTTGTATTTGCCCAACATTCCGGTTGAACCTGCAGATCGTCGTTATAACCAATATGTAGCTGATATTGCCAAAGAAGTTATCTTGCACAGTCAGGGCCGTATATTTCTGTTATTCACCAGCTACCGGGCAATGCATGAAGTGGCTGAATTACTGTCCGATCTGGACTATCCATTAATGGTGCAGGGGAGTGGGGCAAAGGCCACCCTACTGGAAGAGTTCCGTCAGCATGGCAATGCGGTATTATTGGGCACCAATAGTTTCTGGGAAGGTGTTGATGTCAGAGGAGAAGCCTTATCCTGCGTATTAATTGATAAGATTCCGTTTGCTTCACCGGGCGATCCGGTGCTGGAAGCACGAATTAACAATCTAAAAGAGCGGGGCGGCAATCCATTTCGCAGTATCCAGATCCCCTCGGCTGTGATTCAGTTAAAGCAGGGAATAGGTCGTTTAATTCGTGATGAGCAAGATCATGGTGTGTTAATCCTGTGTGATCCGCGGTTGCTGAATAAACCTTATGGAAAAGTGTTTATGCGCAGTCTGCCCGCCATGCCAATCACACAGGACATTACACAAGTTGAAGATTTCTTTAGCAATCGACAACTTAAAAGTGTTAGCCAAATCAATAGCTAACAGACGAAACATCACATTAAATCTAAGGAATATTTCTTTAATAATGCCAATGGAATTATTTCTGTTGCACGTTGATGAGTACTGGCTAAAATCACTTTAGGTGCCATTTCATGCTGCTCAGCCTCAAGCCATCGCTGAGCACATAAACACCACCGATCACCCGGTTTTAATCCTGGAAAATCAAATTCCGGAACAGGGGTGCTTAAATCATTTCCCCTGAAACGGGAGAACTCAAGAAACGCCCGGGTCAGTTCAACACAAACTGTGTGCGAGCCAAAATCCTGATCGCTGGTATTACAGCATCCATCACGGAAAAAGCCCGTAACAGGATCGTGGTTACAGCTTTGTAATGGTTCACCCAGTACATTTAAAGAAGGGCTGATATCCAATTCCATGACTAATCGTATTTAATGTATTTGAAACGGGCATCATCAGGTGTGCCGACAAGTGCACCGCCTTCAATGAGTCCCGGTTGCCACATAATGACTTCTTCAATCTTGCTGGCCAATTCAAAATCCTTATCTGAAATGCCTTTGGCTGCATGATTGGTGAGTTTAACGATAACAAACGCATAGGAAACCGTGAGGTCAGGGTGGTGAAAAGCGGCTTCTGCCAAATGCCCCACGGTATTAACTACCATCAGCGTGGATTTCCAACCACTGGTTTTATATTTCCGACGAATCCAGCCATTCTCCAGATACCAATTAGGTAATTCGGCCTTGAGGCGAGCCTCAACTTCCTCATCAGTGTATGTTTTCTCGTTTTCAGTTTCTCTCCAGCTCATGATAATGACCTCGATTAATTATTAATAGTTAATGAACTGTCAGTGTAAACCAATATTAAGTTTCGCACTTGTTACAGAATTGTTTAGCGATGTGCAGAGCCTCATTAAAATCGAAGTGAGCATCTTTGGATTTCAGCTCTTCAAGATGAGTTTTAATTTCATCATCGCTAATGTGATCATAGTTAGAGACCTGTTCATAGGCATAGTGGGCGGCCAGTTTTTCACCGCTATCTAATTTGTATTCACCAA
>NZ_DCSO01000096.1:6465-6766 GCF_002325665.1 Methylophaga sp. UBA1464 | reverse complement strand
CAAAGTATTTTATTTCCGGTGATTCTTCAGCAGTATTAATACCATCGACAATCTGCTCAATAGAATTCGCATCTTTTATAAAATCAACGGCCATGATTATTCTCCGGGTTAATAAATAGAGTTTTCATCGTAACGCTTTAAAAGCAAACGCTGCTTTTACATAGGTTAGGACGAACTCAAAAACTTCAAGTTCACGGCTGTATTTAGACAGTAGGGATGCTGCTGCAAATTCTAGTTACTAAGTGCTCACATTCATTATAGCCACTATTAATCGATACATAATTTAACATAATATACATTA
>NZ_DCSO01000096.1:3668-6370 GCF_002325665.1 Methylophaga sp. UBA1464 | reverse complement strand
TTTAACATAATATACATTATACGAACTTATAGATCGCCAAGAAATTGACCAGAACTCACCCGAAAATCAGTTTGGACATGTATTCCTATAATGTGGTGTTATGACAAAAATGGAGGTTTTTCTAAGATGGTCCAGAATTTAAAATCTGAGGATTTTTACCATACAATCCCCACAAGATTTTAAATTCTGAATAATCAATAAATTCGTTAATCAATATACACAGCTTTTCTTACTTGTTTATTTTGGAATGTTTCGAAGAATGATTTTTTGAAGTTTAGTACTAAGACTGTCGTTTAGAAGTATCTAACCAACATCCGCCAATGCATTGCCATTTACATGTTCAATCAAACTAATCACTTTGGTTGCTGCGGCATCGTCAAACACACCCAATAAGCCTTGATCATGAATATGGGTAAATGGCGGTTCAAACAACATGGTTTTATCAATCACACCATTTTTAGTCAGGTAACTGATGATGTTGTTAATAAAGGTCATTTGGTCGGCTTTCAGATTACCGGCCTGAATAAACTCGGCAAAATGCGCCTGTGCAGCAGCGACATCCAGACCGACAATATTTCGAATAAACACGCCTAACGGTTTATCACCATAGTTATCAATATAATCCTGTTTGGTACCAACGGTTTTGCCATCAAACAGGATGCTTTCCAGTAGGTTGATTTCGGTTTCGGTAATAGCTTTATTGCTTTTCAGCTTTTGAATCACCAGATGATCACTGTGACTTCGTACATAGGACTCTACTCTGTCTTTATAGCTTTGCAGCGTGATATAAGTGCCGATTGGCTCATGGATGCTGACACCATCATGATCCAACGTATCTTCAAAAGAGGTTTCTACTACAGGTTGCTGATCTTTATCGAGATATTTCATCAAATCCCGTAAGGCAATACGCACATCCTCCAGACGATTCACATTGATGGATTGCCAGAACGGTTCGGTTTGTAATTCATTTAACAGTGTTTTTTGCAGGGCCACCGCGGGAATATTTTGCTTTTTTAACAAGGCATTAGCGGTACTGCTCAGTTTGTTAATAAACTGGCTTAAGCTATGCGAGCCGGTTAATAAAGCAATCTGAAAGTTCAGCACCAGGATATCGAAACGTCTGGCAAACTCATCATCATTTTTATCAGCCAGTACCAGATTGGCCAGTTCGGTGTTGATATCAAGCAAATCGCTTTTGGATAGATTCTGCCAGCGCTGCTGATCACTAAACTCAACCACATATCTGAGCTTGGCTTTGACCACAAAACGGTTTCTATCCAGCCCGGAAATCGCCTGATACAGTTCATTGATATAACTTTCGGCTAATGCCCCCTGCTCTTCAGTTCGCTCAGTGTTATCACGAATCAGCATGGCGACTTCCAGCTTTGCTTCAAACACTTGCTGAATCAGGCTTTTAACCAGTCTTCCCTGCACGCCATCCGGGTTGGCATCAAAAAACTCAAAGTTCTGACAATAATCAAAAATCACAAAATGCGTTTTATCCTGGCCCGGTCCAAACAAATCAGCACATAAACGGGTACCACGACCAATCATCTGCCAGAATTTAGTCGGTGATTTCACCGGTTTGAAAAACACCAGATTCACCACACGCGGCGCATCAACACCGGTATCCATCATATCGACGGACACGGCGATTTGTGGATCGTGTTCTTCATAAGGATCGACAAACGTTTCCAGCAGATCCTGGGCTTTCGATTCGTAGTTATCGATCACCCGTAAAAACTTGCCAGCGTACTCGGGATAATTTTTATTAAAGCGTTCTTCTATAAACAACGCATGGGCATGGCTTTTGGCAAAAATAATGGTTTTACCGAGTTTGTCACCGCCCTGCACTTTAATGCCGTAAGTCATTAAATAATCAAGCACTTTATCTACGGTGTCGGTATTGAATAACCATTTATTCAGCGCCGCACTTTCAATCTCATCCGGTGCTTCACCCTGGGTGGGATCACCAAACTTTTCCTCATACTGGGCTTTTTCATGCTCAGATAATTGATTGTAATGCACCCCTTCACGCATAAATTTCAGCGGTACCGATATCGCTTTGGGTGGCACCAAAAAGCCTTGTTCGACGGCTTTATCCAGTTCATAGGCAAAGGTCGGGTTGTTATCTTCAATGCCGAATAAACCATAGGTGTTGTGATCCACTTCGGCTTTGGGTGTGGCGGTCAGCCCAATCAGCAATGCATCAAAATAATCAAAAATGGCTTTATATTTTTGATACACCGAACGATGCGCTTCATCAATGATAATCAGATCAAAATGCCCAATACCGTAAAAACGGGTATCGGTGTTTCGCATGCCATCAATGCGGTTCATGATGGTCGGGTACGTTGAAAACACTAAACGGGTGCCGTTATCTTCTTTTTCTTTGGTTAAATCAATTGCCGATAAATGTGGCAGCAGCTCACTAAAGTTGTTTTTTGCCTGAGATACCAAGGCATTTCTATCGGCGAGAAACAACACACGCTTGGCCCAGTTACATTTGGTAAGCATATCGACAATCGCAGCGGCCGTGCGGGTTTTACCACTGCCCGTTGCCATCACTAATAAACTTTGCCGTGCCCTGCCCCGTAATTCGCCCTGACTGTTTTGGGTAACGGTATTTTCAGCCACCCGGGCCACGGCTTCTAATTGGTAGGCTCGTCCGGCAATGGCTTCGTTCACTTTAAAATCACGAC
>NZ_DCSO01000096.1:0-3520 GCF_002325665.1 Methylophaga sp. UBA1464 | reverse complement strand
GTTCGGGTGCTGCGTCGCTCTATTAATAACTGCAATTCATCTTTGCTGTAAAAGCCCTGAACGTCACGTTCCGGATAAAACTGATCATCCCAAATATAGGTTTCAAAGCCGCTACTGTAGAAAATAATCGGTCGCTGGCCTTTTAACTGCTGCAGGCAATCGGCATAAAGCTCCGCCTGATGTTTGCCTTTACGTGAATCGACCATGGTTTTTTTGGCTTCAATCACCGCCAGTGGCAAACCATCATCTCCCCACAGCACATAATCGATATAGCCCTTGCCAGAAGGATTAGTGCTTTTTGGCATACCGGTCACGGGATATTCAAGGTGATATCCCTCCTGCAGATCATCCCATCCGGCTTCTTTGAGGGATAAATCAATATAACGACGGCGGGTTTCGGCTTCAGAAACCAGCAAAGGCACAGCGGTTTCAATATTTATCGACTGTTCACGCGCCTGTTTGCGTTCGGCCAATACGCTTTTTTGGTGTTCGAGTTGCTGTTTTAATTGGGTGTTTTGTTCAGCCAGTTCACGTTGCAGGGTTTCAGCTTCGCGCTCAATGGCATTTTTGGCGGCCACATCGGCCACGGTATCAGCTAGTTGTTGTGCATTGGGCTGGGTGGCTGGGCCATGCGGGATTAAGGCTTCATCAAATACCTGCAATTCAGGTGTTTGTTTACCGTAATAAATCGCCAGATGACGCATAAAGCGATACAGGTATTTCAGTGACGCTAAAGCATCGTGCTGGCTGACTGATTTACCATGGGCAGCAATATTACCGGTTTTGCGAATCAGATTAAGTTCGTTAAATAAGGTGTTGTTAAATAACGATTTAAAGCTGTGTTCATGCAGCAAAGTACTCAAATCCGCACGCCATGGACGGCTTAAAGATCGATCGTGGTCATACAACCAGTTCACGGCATTTTCAAGGCTGGAACGGCAGAAAATCGCCGAGGCTTTAGGGGAGAGAAACGTCAGTTGTTCTGCTTCAACGGCATCGGCATAAAGTGCCGGAAAATCGTTTTGCAGAAACTGAAAATTACTCATCAATGCTTCCCTGCTATTGGACCATGACGCTATGCTGCCTTATCTGCCGTTAATTCGCCAGTAAAAGCGCGTTGTAACAGGCTGTTAAATAAAGCTTCGGACTTTTCTAGATTGGCTTGGGCTTGTTGTTTTTGTTGTTCGATTAAATTTATAGACACTTCAAATTGGTTCTGTAATTCGATTGGGGGTAATCCGATCTCAATATTTAAAATAATTTTTTTATTCAAATTCATCATCGTTACGCCTTGAGCATTACGCTCTAGATAACTTTTGCCACTATCGCTTGTTATCACGTGTAAAAGATAAGTAGAGTTCACGTTATTGTTTGGTCTGAGGTATAAACTTCCAGTACCACAGAAGAAACCCTCTTCTTTTCTAGTTATTAAAGCGCATCGTCCCATTTCACCTCTTCTCGCCATGATCAAATCACCTTTTTTTAGGTGGTAATTTGGCAAGCTGTCATATTTTTCCTTCAATATCGAAAATGAATTACTTGGTAAAACTTTAGATTCAACGATATGTACAGGATTTATTAATGGAACACCATTTTCAACATAGTCATGTTTATGCAACTGAGAACCAAAAGGTCCAATTTGCACTTTGTCTAATAACTGTCTGAAAGTTGCTTTGGGATAATGTTTGATATTTAAAAACACATCACCAAACATCTCCAAAAACAGGGATTGGCTCAAAGCGGTGTAATGCTCGACCAGTTGCTGGTCTTTTTGTCTGAGGCTATCTGCTGCATCCAAAATCGCGGCAATCTGCTTTTGCTCTGTCATTTGGGGAAGTGGGATTTCAACTTTGCTGAGTGTGGATTTGGAAATCTCTTTGAATGTTGCACCATTCCCCATATCTTTGAGCTGAGGAATGATATTTTTTATTGCATAAAATAAATATTCAACATACAGGTTTTTATTTGGTACTAAAGATTTAAAGCCTTGGTTAGTACAAGCTTCAATTGTTGTAATAGCAATGTGACCAATTGGTGCTCTTGAACTCAATAGTAATGTATTTTTAGGTAGCAGCGTTGTTGAACAGCTTTTTAGACCTAAAGCCGTTATTTTTTCAGGCGCTTCTGAAATGTATTTTGATTTAATTCGGCTTAAATCCTTCGGCGTAAACCAATCTATTTCACCATCCCAGAACTCGGCTTTATTTCTTGATGGCGTAGATCCACTAATAATTTCACAACAATCGCCAAGAGCAACTTTATTAAATTGGTTTGTCAGCACCGCTTTCACCCCAACAACTCCTTAAGCATAAGCAAAGCTTGGCTACGCTCTTTATCCAGTTGCTCTATCTCTGCAATGATTTTAGCCGGTGAGTCATATTCCATCTGTTCATATACCACTTCTTTATAGCGGTTAATGCTTAAATCCCAGTCGTTTTGTTTGATTTCATCGAAGGGCACCATAAAGCTTTGTTCGGTGCGTTTTCGGTCTGCTTCTTTATCACGGTTTTTGAAACGATTGATGATGTCGTCAATATCATTGTTTTTAATCGGGCTGCGTTTATCGTCGAGCGAATAACCATCGGCCTGCATATCGTAAAACCAGACATTGTCGGTGCCGCCGTTATTGGTTTTGGTAAAAATCACTACTGCTGTACTGACACCGGCATAAGGTTTAAAAACACCGCTGGGCATGGAAATAATAGCTTCAAGGCGTTGTTTTTCCACCAGGGTTTGTCGCAGTTGTTTATGGGCATTGGATGAACCAAATAACACACCATCAGGAATAATTACTGCACTGCGACCACCAACATTGAGCATGCGTAAAATCAGCGCGATAAACAGCAATTCGGTCTTTTTCGTTTTGACGGTTTTCAGCAAAGAGCTTTCGACACCGTCGTAATCCAAAGAACCTTTAAACGGTGGGTTAGCCAGAATCAGGCTGAATTGTTCACGACTACTGGCATTGCTTTCACCTAAGGCATCCAGACCAATCAGATTGGGTTTCTCAACGGCATGCAGTTGCAGGTTCATCGCTGCAATGCGCAGCATGGTGCTATCAAACTCAATACCAGTAAACATGTCGCTGTTAAAGTGTTCACGAAAGGAGTGATCATGCAGCCAATCAGGATGGTTTTCGTAAATATAATTGCCCGCAGCCACCAGAAATCCCGCCGTGCCACAAGCTGGATCGCAAATGGTGTCTTCGCGATTGGGCTGCATCATTTCTACCATCATTTTGATGATATGACGTGGGGTGCGGAATTGACCGTTGGTGCCGGCAGAAGCGATTTTGGAAAGCAGATATTCGTATAAATCGCCTTTGGTGTCGCGATCATCCATCTGGATTTTGTCGATCATCTGCACCACCTGATCCAGCAACTTCGGCGTCGGGATCATAAAGGTCGCGCCTTTCATATACCGCGCGAATACTCCGGCTTGGTTACCCACCTGTTTCATATGCTCGAAAACAGTCAGGTTGTCTGCATCTTCCTGAGGGTGAGTGAAGAGTTCAAACATC
>NZ_DCSO01000012.1:29591-33823 GCF_002325665.1 Methylophaga sp. UBA1464 | reverse complement strand
GATTTCGGGCACTGGTATCAGAATGCGGGTGCGTGCTGATGGTTATTGCCAGGGGATCAATTGCAATATGTCTTGCGGAGGCAGAACCCTCTGCGGCAAAGATTTTTAGCGCATTGGTATGAAATATTTCGCCATCATAATAGCCATGAAAAAGATTCAGCAAAGGAGCTGAAATGGGTTTTCCTTTAAGCAGTTGAATAGTGTGAGGTGTTATGGCCGAGGCCTGCACCCGATCATGCGTTGAAAACAGTACGGTGCGTTTACCACTGGCGCTTATCTCATTGATTACATCCTCCAACTGACGTTGATGGAGGCTGTCCAGATTGGCAAACGGCTCATCCAGCAACAATATCTCCGGTTCAAAGGCTAACACTCTGGCGATAGCAACACGGCGTTGTTCGCCACCGGATAATGTGCTGGCGGGTTGATTGGCCAGCCGGGTTAAATTGACGGTTTCCAATACGTGTTGTAGCCGGGACTGGTGAAATGACTTATCGACTTTTTGGAGCTTTAACGCCAGAAGAATATTATCTGCCACAGTGCCAGGCAACATATAAGGATGTTGATCAACCAGGCCTGTTTGCTGACGATGTTGCGGTTTTGGCGTAGCGATGTTTTCACCGAATAAGCGGATATCACCGGAGTCGGGTCGCTTGAGTAGGGCCAATAAATGAAATAGCGTGGATTTTCCAGCCCCATTTTCACCCAATACGGCCAGGCATTGGTTGGCTGTAATGTTGAGTTGTTCAATATCCAGCACCAGCTGATTGTCATAAAGAACTTTGACGTTGTCGAGTTGATAAGCGTAAGTCATGTTAATCGCCGATTTATCCAGGACAGGGCAAAATTCAAGATAAAAGCGATCAACAACAACACAATGCCCAGTGCCAGAGCCAGTTCAAATTCGCCCTTGCTGGTTTCCAGCGCAATAGCCGTGGTCATCGTGCGGGTATACCCTTCAATATTCCCGCCGAG
This sequence comes from Methylophaga sp. UBA1464, assembly GCF_002325665.1. Classification (NCBI taxonomy): domain Bacteria; kingdom Pseudomonadati; phylum Pseudomonadota; class Gammaproteobacteria; order Thiotrichales; family Piscirickettsiaceae; genus Methylophaga; species Methylophaga sp. UBA1464. The sequence goes on along the minus strand of NZ_DCSO01000012.1, from coordinate 32,848 downwards.
CATCATCGCTGCACCTACTTCACCAATCGCTCGGCCAAAGCCCGTCAAAATGGCTACCAGTACAGCCAGCCGAACGGCTTTTAATACCTGAAAGCATTGTTGCCATTTATTGGCACCAAGGCTTTTCAAGGTCAAAAGTAATCGTGGATCCGATGTGTTTACGGTAACCCGTGTCAGGTTCATCATGATGGGAAAAATCAGGATGCTCTGGGCGATGATCATTGCTGATTGTGTATACAGTAATCCTAACTCACCTAAAGGCCCCATCCGGCTGAACAGTCCGTAGAGGAGTAATCCTATGACGACAGTGGGCATGGCCATCAAAGTATTAAGGAGATGTTGCAGAGCTGATTTGCCCGGAAAATCCGTCAACGCAGTAAACACCCCGGCAGGAATTGCCATTAAAGCGGCGATAGATGCCGCAGCGACAGAAATGCTGACAGAGGTCTGGATGATTTCCCATACAGTCGCATCAAAAGAGACCAGGAGTTTAATAGCAGCGGTGAACGATGCGCCGAAAAATTCCACGGTTAATTCAACCTGATAATCAGCGAACTAAACCCAGACGTTCGCATACGGTTAGTACAGGTTGGCTTTTATTCATGGAATAGAAATGCAATCCTGGTACATCAAGCCCGAGCAGTTTCTCAGTAAAATCCGTCAGGTAATCCGTAGTAAATGCCTGCATTGACTCGGTGTCATCATAAAACTCTTCAAGACGTTTTTTCAGCCAACGTGGAATTTCCGCCCCACAGGCGGAAGAAAAACGGGCCAGCTGGGAATAATTATTAATCGGCATAATGCCGGGAATTATCGGGATATCAATGCCTTTTTTCTGGCAACGTTCGACAAAGTACAAATAGGAATCAATATTGAAAAAATACTGGGTGATGGCACTGTCGGCACCGGCATCGACTTTACGTTTGAAATTTTCCAGGTCCACGCCGGCATCCTGAGCTTGCGGATGCACTTCGGGGTAAGCAGCAACTTCGATAGTGAAATGATCGCCGGTTTCTTTACGGATAAATTCCACCAGTTCATTGGCATAGCGGAAATCACCCGGATCCCGCATACCAGAGGGTAAATCACCTCTTAATGCCACCACACGGGAAATATCGTTATCAATATAGGTTTGTAAAATAGTGCGAATGCGTTCCTGAGAAGATCCTACACAGGATAAATGTGGAGCCGCATCGATTCCGGTTTCAGCTGCCCGCTGTTGGACAGCGATAACGGCTTCGAGCGTATTGTCCTGAGTCGACCCACCTGCACCAAACGTCACAGAATAAAATTCAGGTTTTAATACTGCGAGTCGCTCTTGCACGACTAAAAGATTTTGTGCGCCTTTTTCCGTTTTTGGAGGGAAGAACTCACAGCTGATAACAGTTTTTTTGGACATGATGCTTACTTCAGGTAAAAGAAAAAGGGCTAACTTTTACGTTAGCCCTGCTTAACTTAGTAACGATAGTGTTCCGGTTTATAGGGGCCCTGCTGTTCAAGACCTAAATATTTAGCCTGTTCAGCATTTAACTCGGTCAGATTAGCACCGATTCGGCCTAAATGCAGCCGCGCGACTTTCTCGTCGAGACGTTTAGGTAATACATAAACCTTATTTTCGTAATTAGCACTGTTATGCCATAACTCGATTTGTGCCATTACTTGATTGGTGAAAGAGGCTGACATGACAAAACTTGGATGACCGGTTGCACAGCCCAGATTAACCAGGCGACCTTCAGCCAGCAGGATAATACGCTTACCATCAGGGAAAATAACGTGGTCAACCTGAGGCTTAATGTTTTCCCACTCGTAGTTACGCAGTGAAGCAACATCAATTTCGTTATCAAAGTGACCGATGTTACAAACGATAGCTTCGTTACGCATCGCTGCCATGTGATCATGATTAATGACATTGATATTACCGGTAGCTGTAACAAAGATATCGGCTTTATCAGCGACTTCGTCCATGGTGACAATACGGTAACCTTCCATTGCTGCCTGTAAGGCGCAAATAGGATCAATTTCAGTGACCATAACGGTCGCCCCCATGCCACGGAAAGCTTGAGCACAACCTTTACCGACATCGCCGTAACCTAAAACCACACAGATTTTACCGGCAACCATGACATCAGTTGCACGCTTGATGCCATCAAGCAATGATTCACGGCAGCCGTACAGGTTGTCGAATTTTGACTTAGTGACCGAATCGTTGACGTTAATCGCCGGGACTTTCAATGCACCCGCTTTCATCATTTCATATAAACGGTGGACGCCGGTAGTGGTTTCTTCTGACAGGCCTTTAATGTCTGCCAGTAATTCAGGGTAATCCTGATGCATCATCGTCGTTAAGTCGCCACCATCATCCAGAATCATATTCGGGCGCCAGCCGTCGGTACCAATGATAGTCTGACGAATACACCAGATAGCTTCTTCTTCGGTTTCACCTTTCCAGGCAAAAACCGGAATACCCTGATCGGCAATCGCCGCTGCAGCGTGATCCTGAGTTGAAAAGATATTGCATGAAGACCAGCGTACTTCAGCACCTAATTCGACCAGGGTTTCGATCAAAACGGCTGTTTGGATGGTCATATGCAGACAACCGGCAATACGGGCGCCTTTTAAAGGGGCTTGACCGGCATATTCTTCGCGTAACGCCATCAGACCGGGCATTTCGCTTTCGGCAATTTTAATTTCCTGATGGCCCCATTTTGCCAGACTGATATCGGCAACTTTGTAATCCGGTGTCAAGTTTTCTACTGCTGATTGCATGATAAATTCCTGTGTTAGTTGATTTTTGCTGCTTCACGTAAGACGGGAGCAAGATCGGTTCGTTCCCAGCTGAAGTCAGCTTCTTCACGTCCAAAATGACCGTATGCGGCAGTTTGCTGATAAATAGGACGGACTAAATCCAACATTTTGATAAGGCCAACCGGGCGCAGATCAAAATGCTCGCGAACTAATTCGACAAGTTTATCTTCAGCAATTTTGCCGGTACCGAATGTATCGACACTGATAGATGTTGGCTGTGCGACACCAATCGCGTAAGACACCTGGATCTCACACCGATCAGCAAGGCCTGCTGCAACAATGTTTTTTGCAACATAGCGTCCTGCATAGGCCGCGCTGCGATCCACTTTGGAAGGATCTTTACCGGAAAACGCACCACCGCCATGACGCGCCATACCACCGTAGGTATCGACAATAATTTTACGCCCGGTCAGGCCGCAATCGCCGACCGGCCCACCGATAATAAATTGTCC
>NZ_DCSO01000012.1:21270-29530 GCF_002325665.1 Methylophaga sp. UBA1464 | reverse complement strand
CCCACCGATAATAAATTGTCCGGTCGGATTAATATGATATTGCGTGTTTTTGGTCAGCCATTCAGCGGGAAGCGTTTTTTTGATAATCAGTTCCATTACTGCTTCTTTGAGATCGGCCTGGCTGATTTCAGGGTTATGCTGAGTCGATAACACCACCGCATCGATACCGACAGGAACACCATCCTCATAAATAAAGGTCACCTGACTTTTAGCATCAGGCCGTAACCATGTGAGTTCACCACTTTTACGCACTTCTGCCTGACGTTTGACCAAACGATGAGCGTAAGTAATAGGGGCGGGCATTAGCACTTCAGTTTCGTTACTGGCATAACCGAACATCAAGCCCTGATCACCTGCACCCTGATCTTCTTCTGTCTCACGATCAACGCCCATGGCGATATCACCGGATTGTTTCCCGATAACAGACATCACGCCACATGTTTGACCATCAAAACCGACGTCAGAGCTGTTATAACCGATATCCGTTATGGTTTTACGGACGATATCTTCCAAATCCACCCAGGCGCTGGTTGAAATTTCTCCGGCAACAATGGCAACACCTGTTTTAATGAGAGTTTCACAGGCAACACGGGCGTGGGGATCTTTTGTCAGGATGGCATCTAAAACAGCGTCGGAAATTTGGTCTGCTACTTTATCTGGATGACCTTCTGAAACCGATTCAGAGGTAAAAAGATAAGCATTACTCATAGACAACTTCCTCATTATTAAAATTCAAATAAGGTAATGATAGTCGGACTATGGGTAAAGTTCGGATGAAACGCCCATTACTATCAGTGACCTGTTAATAATGAACGCCGTTTTGAAAATGTGACATTGAATAAGCCTAGCAGAGCTTCCTCTGTCGCAGCGTTCCTCATTCAATGGGGCATATATTAATTCATATTCGAAAAATTACAAGTTAAGGACTAATGCTCATATAACTAGCTGATGTCCATGATTTTTCAGCCAACCACGATGTTGACGGTAATTCGGGTCGAATTGTTCCACCAACTGCCAAAAAGCTTTCGAATGATTGTGCTGTTGCAGATGACACAGCTCGTGAATGATGACGTAATCACTGATGGGCTGTGTGGCCTGAACCAGTTGCCAGTTAAGTTGAATATCTCCTCGGATATTACAGCTGCCCCAGCGGGATTTATAGCTTTTGATCTGAACCTGATTGGGCTGCAGGCCGGTATGCTTAGCAAGTTGTTTTACGCGGGCAGTCAGTAATGCTTCTGCCTGGTGTCTGTACCACCTCGCTAAGGCCTGCCTTATTTGTATTGATGAAGCACTGGCTGGAGCCATAATGAGAAATTTGTGTTGATCAAACTGAACATGTAATCGTTGGCGCTGGGACTCATGAATGATATGTAAAGGATAGTGTTCGCCCATAAACGGCTGCAATTCACCGTCGATGAATTGCCTTTCTGGCGGACGTTGCTGGTAATGCCGCAATTTATCCTGAATCCAATGTTGTTTGCGCATTACAAACTGCTTGGCCAGCCATAAGGGCATGAGTTTGGGTAAATGCACCGTCACGTTGCCATCCTGGATTTTAATGGCCAGAGACTTTCTGCGCGGGCTTCGAACAACTTCAACGGATAGATCGTTAATCTTAATGATACTCATCGCATGACTTAAAAAGCATATTAACTGGGCATTTTAGCGGCTGATTTGCGAAAATGTCGGATTAAACAGGTTTTATTATGACTCTGACAGCCAATATTAAATTCGCTCACCGGTTATCGCTGGCCCCCATGCTGGATTGGACTGATCGCGACTTCCGTTATCTATGCCGGCTCATTTCCAGACACACTATGTTATATACCGAAATGGTGACAACAGGTGCGTTATTGCATGGAGATTATCAACGTTTTCTGGCACATGATGAGCTGGAATATCCCATGGCGTTACAGTTAGGCGGTAGTGAGCCTGCTGAACTGGCAAAATGTGCCATATTAGGTGCCGAAGCGGGTTATCAGGAGATAAATCTAAATGTGGGCTGTCCAAGCGATCGGGTGCAAAATGGCCGGTTTGGTGCCTGTCTGATGGCTGAACCCAGACTGGTTGCTGAATGCGTGACAGCAATGAAACAGGCCGTCGATATCCCCATTACGGTAAAAACCCGCTTAGGTATTGATGAGAGTAATAGCTATGAATTCCTAAAAGAATTTGTTGAGTCAGTTTATCAGGCTGAGGTGGATGCATTGATTCTGCATGCCCGCAAAGCCTGGCTAAAAGGGTTAAGTCCTAAAGAAAATCGGGATATTCCGCCACTTGAATATGAAAAGGTGTATCAAATCAAGCAGGAATTTGCAGATTTGCATCTGGATATCAATGGGGGAATCCATATGCTGGATGAAGCTGAAAAACATCTGCAACAGGTGGATGGTGTCATGATGGGGCGCGCGCTTTATCATCAGCCCTATCTTCTGGCCGAGGCGGACAAACGGATTTTTAATGATGATCGATCAATCCCGAGTCAGCATGAAATAGTTGAATTGATGCTGCCGTATATTGAAATGCGCATGAAAGAGGGGAGACCCTTAAAATCGATAACCCGTCATATGCTGGGTTTGTTTCAGGGCTTGCCCGGCGCACGTCGCTGGCGACGGCATTTAAGTGAAAACGCCCATTTACCCGGGGCCGGGGTTGAAGTGGTTCAGGATGCGCTCAATTTAATAGGCGGAGATTAAAAGTAACCACAGAGACACAGAGGGCACAGAGTTTTATAAATAGTTTGTGGTTTATGATGACTGGCGTGTAAGTGGTGTTTGAAGACTTTCAAAAAATAGTCCGCAGAATACGTAGATGGACGCAGATTAAATAAATGGTTTTCAGTTTGATGCAGTAATGCATCACGAAAGAACTATGAGGGCTAACTTCTTTCAAACTGACTTGTTAAATCATTCATAAAGCATCTGCGAAAATCTGCGTAATCTGCGGATAAACCAATAATAAAAACTCTGTGTCTCTGTGGTTCATAAAAATCAATTCCTCAAGCCAGTACCTTTATGCAGCAGATACAACGCATAAGTGGTCAGGGCAGCGATAAACAGCAGGATGATGGCAAAAGCAGCGACTACGGGAATATCCGAGACGCCCAATAAGCCATAACGGAACGCGTTGACCATATACAACACCGGATTCAACATGGAAACGTTCTGCCAGAATTCCGGTAGCAGCGAAATCGAATAAAACACCCCACCCAGATAGGTGAGGGGGGTCAGGATAAAGGTTGGAATAATCGAGATTTCATCAAAACTGCGAGCATAAAGTGCGTTAATGAAGCCGCCCAATGCAAACATGATCGCGCTGAGAAACACCATGCTGATGGTGATGCCAATATGTTGTATGGTGAGTTTAGTAAAAAATAATGACACTAAAGTGACTATCAGTCCAACACACAATCCACGCGCGGCACCACCGACGACATAGCCTGCGAGAATGATGTAATTGGGAACTGGTGACACCATCAGTTCTTCAATATGGTTCTGAAATTTTGCACTGAAAAAAGACGAAGCCACATTGGAATAAGCATTGTTAATGATCGCCATCATGATGATCCCGGGGGCGATGTATTCCATATAGCTGAAGCCATCCATTTCACCAATTCGGGTGCCAATCAGGTTACCGAAAATAATAAAATACAAGGTCATGGTGATCGCTGGCGGTAACAGCGTTTGCGCCCAAATCCGCAAAAAACGTCTGATTTCCCGTGTTACTAATGTTGAAAATGCGATCCAATGGTGCTGACGACGATGATTCATTCGACAGACTCCGGACGCTCAACCAGGGTTAAGAATAATTCTTCAAGACGATTTACCTTATTTTTCATGCTTCCCACTTTTATGCCCCGTTCTGTCAATACACTGAACAAACCATTCAGTCCTTCATGTCGATGCAGCTCTACTTCAATGGTCGTCGGGTCCACCTGATGATATTCAATTCCTTGCAGTAAATTGTTATCTGTCAGTGGTTCAAGTAAATCGAGCACAAACGTCTCTTTATCCAGACGGTTTAATAACGATTTCATATCGGTATTTTCAACGATGCGGCCTTTATCGATAATGGCGATATTACGACACAGGTTTTCGGCCTCCTCAAGATAATGCGTGGTCAGGATGATAGTGGTACCACGTTGATTGATTTCGCGTAAAAATACCCACATAGAGCGACGCAGTTCAATATCTACACCAGCTGTTGGCTCATCCAGTATGAGGAGTCGGGGATTATGAACCAGGGCTCTGGCAATCATCAGCCGGCGCTTCATGCCGCCAGATAATGAGCGTGAGGCGGTATGTCGTTTTTCCCATAAGCCCAGTTGTTTAAGCAAGGCATCGGCTCGGGGTTCGGCCTGTTTGGCAGGCACACCATAGTAACCGGCCTGTGTGACCAGAATATGTTTGACCTGCTCAAAACCATTAAAATTAAATTCCTGCGGCACCAGCCCGATATAACTTTTAGCGAGTTCGGTTTGAGTGTCCAGATCGGCATCAAAGATTTTTACCGCCCCGCTGGTTTTTGTCACCAACGAGGTTAATATACTGATGGTCGTAGACTTGCCAGCGCCATTTGGTCCGAGCAGTGCAAAAAAATCACCTTCTTCTACAGTCAGGTTGATATCTTTGAGCGCTTCCAGACCATTGCGATAGGTTTTATTCAGATGTTTAATAGTCAGCGCTTTCACCGGAATCGCCCCAAGCAGATTTAAACGTACTAGATTATCATGTCACCCATGCCCGAGGATATTGACCAATTAATGCTTCCCGTTACAGCGCCACTGTCAGAAGAAGAATTGCTGCGGCGTTGTGAGCTCATTACGGGAAAAACAGTTGCCCAGCTGGCGCAACAGTATAATCTGCCTGTACCTGCTGATTTGCGACGACATAAAGGCTGGCTGGGCAATCTGTTGGAACGTATTCTGGGGGCAGATGCCGGCAATCAGGCTGAACCGGACTTCGTGGCTTTAGGTATTGAATTAAAAACTATCCCGTTAAATAGCAAGGGTGAACCAAAAGAATCCACTTATGTCTGCACGGTGAATCCACGGGCAGTGGCAGAAACCCATTGGCAGACATGCTGGTTGCGTCGTAAACTGAGTAAGGTTTTATGGTTACCGCTCGAGGCAGAGAATTCTATTCCACTTGAGGAGCGATATATCGGGCAGGCAATTTTGTGGCAACCTTCAGAGCATCAGGAAACTGTGCTGCACCAGGATTGGGAAGAGTTGATGGAAATCATGATTGCTGAAGGTGGTGTTACCGCGAGACTAGGACGTTATCTGCAGATTCGTCCCAAGGCTGCACATAGTCGGGTGACTACCCGTCAAGTCGGCCATGACGGTGAGGTTGAATTGCATCATCCATGTGGTTTTTACCTTCGTACAAGTTTTACGCAACAAATTCTGTCAGGGAAAGCTTGCTGTTAATGTTCAGCAACAGGCAGAATGCACATTAGATAAAAGGATTGGCTAAGTGCAAAAACTCAATGCATTAGTAGTAGACGCTTCTACTGAATTTAGAAATAAAGCCCGCGCGCTATTGTCGGCAGCCGGATTTGAAGTCGATATTGCTGAAACGGGGTATCAGGGGCTGGAGCATGCTCAGCAAACACGATATCGATTAGTCTGCTGCAGTGATGATCTGTCTGATATTGCCGGCAGTGAATTCTGTGGTCAATTACGGGCTATTAATGGTTATGATTATGCTGCTGTGCTGGTCATGACGGAAAGTGACAACGCCCGGACGCTGAAACAGGCCCTTCTGGCTGGCGCTACTGATATTTTCAGCAAACATGATGAAGCCGAACTGGGTATTTATGTGCAACGTCTGGCTCAACGGGAGACCCGCCAATTATCCGGCCGGGTATTGTTCATTGAAGATTCCCGGGTATTGCAAACCATTATTATCGATTTACTGACTGATATGGGGCTGGATGTTGATGCCTATACCTTTGCAGAGGAAGCATGGGATGCTTTCAGTGGCGGAGACTATGAGCTGGTGATCACCGATATCATGCTGGAAGGCAGTATGAGTGGCATTACACTGGTCAGAAAGATCCGCCGATTGCGGGAGGATTATGGCAATGTGCCGATCATAGCGACTTCAGGCTTTGATAATGTGTCACGCAAAATCGAGTTATTCCACCTTGGCGTCAATGATTTTGTCTCCAAACCGATTGTTCGCGAAGAATTGCGTCAACGGGTATTTAATCACATTACCAGTTACCAGAATTTTCGTGAACTGAGAGCGCAGCAGAATTCATTATGCAGTCTGGCAATGCTGGATGAATTGACACAGTTATTTAATCGTCATGCGTTACGGGAGTTTGCGGGTAAATATTTAAGCGAAGCTTATCGTTTCAAGCGTGATTTGGCGATGGCCGTCATCGACCTGGATCATTTCCGGGCGATTAATGAGCAGCATGGTTTTGTGCGGGGTGATAATTTATTGGCAGAACTGGGCAATTGGTTAAAACGCCATGTGCGTGATGTCGATATGATTGCCCGCTGGTCCGGTGAAGAGTTTGTCCTGCTCTTGCCAGGATGTGACGAGCAGGCCGCTTCAGCCCTGATGCAGCGTATGCAGAAACGTTTAACCAGATTCAAACCCGCCAGCATCAGCATTACTATCAGCGTGGGTGTGGCGATCCTCCGCCATGATAAACAAGACACCTTAAATAGCCTGTTTGAAATGGCTGATCGCGCAATGTATCAGGCAAAAATGGCAGGGCGGAACTGTGTGCGGATTTATCAGGCAGAGTCAGAGAAAACCGTTAGCGAAACTCAGGAATGAACGGATGCAAACTCAACACACTGTTTGTGAGTCAGCATAAAGATTCCATGGCCGCCTTGTTCTAATTCCAGCCACAAAAAATGGGTTTCCGGCCATCTCTCATCTACTGCCAGATCGCTATTGCCCACTTCAACAAACAACAAGCCGTGTGGTGTTAGAAACTTAGCTGCTCCAATAATGATCTGTTCAACCAGAGCAAGCCCGTTATCTTCAGCCTGCAACGCATCAACCGGTTCATGATGATATTCAGCTGGCAGGCTGGCCATTTCAAAATCACCAACATAAGGTGGATTACTGACAATCAAATCATATTGCCGCGAACGCTCCAATTCAGACCACAAATCCGATTGGATAATTGTTAGCTCATCTCCGAGCAAATGTTTATTTTTATTTATCTGGGCGACGGCCAAAGCTTCTTCGCTGATATCCACAGCATCTACTTCTGCGCCTTCAAATGCCATCGCCAAAGCGATCGCAATACAGGCACTGCCGGTACACATATCCAGAATGCGTTCTACACCCTCGACATTCAGTAACCAGGGCAAAAATTGGCTTTCAATTAACTCAGCAAAGGGTGAACGGGGAATCAGAACGCGTTCATCAACATAAAATGGCAACCCTGCAAACCATGCTTCACGCGTTAGATAGGGGACTGGTACACGTTCCTCAACTCTGCGTTTGACCAGATTGAGCAAAATCTGTTTTTCAGCACTACAGAGTCTGGCATCCAGAAATATTTCGGGTAACTCGGTTACTGGAAGTTTAAGACTGTGCAGAACAAGTTGAGTCGCTTCATTAAACGCATCGTTATTGCCATGACCAAAAAATAACCTGGCTTCTTCAAAACGCGAAGTCGTCCAACGCAGGAAATCGCGCAAAGTGCTGAGTTCGGCCTCAGCAGCTTGATAGTTGGTTGTCATTAATGGGCGGTGATATCAACGAAGTGACCAGCTATAGCCGCTGCTGCAGCCATTGCCGGACTCACTAGGTGGGTACGACCGCCCTGACCTTGTCGGCCTTCAAAGTTACGATTAGAAGTTGAGGCGCAATGCTCGCCGGCTTCCAGACGATCAGCATTCATTGCCAGACACATGGAACAACCTGGGTCGCGCCATTCAAATCCGGCCTCAACAAAAACTTTGTCCAGACCTTCCTGCTCAGCCTGTTGTTTGACTAAACCTGAACCGGGAACTACCATCGCCTGTTTGACTGTCTCGGCAACTTTCCCACCCTTAATCGCAGCTGCAGCTTCTCGAAGATCTTCAATACGTGAATTGGTACAAGAACCAATGAAAACGCGGTCCAGACGGATGTCCTGAATCGGCTGATTGGCATTTAATCCCATGTACTTCAATGCTTTTAACATGCCATTACGTTTTACTGCATCATTTTCCGCATCAGGATCGGGAATTCTGGCATCAACAGGCACGACCATTTCGGGGGACGTGCCCCATGTGACT
>NZ_DCSO01000012.1:17160-21209 GCF_002325665.1 Methylophaga sp. UBA1464 | reverse complement strand
CCCATGTGACTTGTGGTTTGATTTTGCTGGCATCGAGAGTCACGACTTTATCAAAATGTGCATCTGCATCACTGTGTAATTCATGCCAGGCTTTTACCGCTTTATCCCAGTTTTCACCTGTTGGGGCAAACGGACGATCACGTAAATAATCAATGGTCGTGTCATCCACAGCAATCATACCGGCACGCGCACCAGCCTCGATCGTCATATTACAAACAGTCATCCGGCCTTCCATGGATAAGTCCTGAATAGCTTCTCCAGCAAACTCAATGGCATAACCTGTACCGCCAGCAGTACCGATTTTACCTATAATGGCCAGCACAATATCTTTTGCGGTAATACCGGGATTGACATGACCTTCGACGTTGACCAGCATATTTTTGGATTTGCGTTGGATCAGACATTGGGTTGCCATAACATGCTCAACTTCTGAGGTGCCGATACCGAAGGCTAATGCACCAAAAGCGCCATGCGTTGACGTATGCGAGTCACCACATACGACAGTCATTCCCGGAAGTGTCGCACCCTGTTCAGGCCCGACAACATGCACAATTCCCTGACGTAAATCATTCAAGCCAAATTCAGTAATACCAAATTGTGCGCAATTTTGATCAAGGGTTTCAACCTGCAATCGTGATATTGGGTCTGAAATACCCCGTTCCCGATGACTTGTTGGCACATTATGATCTGGTGTCGCCAGAATCGAATTCAAACGATATGGAATTCTTCCCGCCAGGCGTAATCCCTCAAAAGCCTGCGGGGAGGTCACTTCGTGGACCAGGTGGCGGTCAATATAAATTAACGCAGTACCATCCTGTTCACTGCGAACAACATGTTGATCCCATAATTTGTCATAAAGTGTTTTGGCGGACATAAATCTCAAAACCGGTTTAATTCAGATAGCAGAACATTATACCGTTTTGCGCTGAGTTGCTCTATCAGCTCATATTGATCTTCCTTGCTCTACTCAGTCTCGATCTTGAAAAAAGGTCATCCGGGCGGTGGAATGACAGGCATAAAAAAACGGGCAACCCGAAGATTGCCCGTTCTTAAATTACAGAATAGAAAAAGTGATTATTCCATATTAGCGTGTCTGTATTTCATTTCCTCTTCAGGAATACCTTTCTCATGAATAAGATGAGAAACAATGGCTTCCAGGAAAATCAACGTAGACAGTTCAAACATGGTACCCATCGGCATGCCTTTTGTTGGAGCAAAGCTTGAATCAGTACCAATTTGAATGGTTTTATCGGCCAAATCGCCAATCGTCGAGCTGGATTTTGAACAAATCAAAACCACTTTAGCTTTCTCAGATTTAGCTTTGTTGGCAAATGAAACCAGCTGTGTTGTCTCACCAGAACCCGAAATAACGATTAACAAATCGCCTTCACGGATACTTGGTGTGCTGATTTCGCCCTGCACATACACGGTATAACCACTATGCATCAATCTCATACCCAGGAAGTTACCAACCAGTCTTGAACGACCTGCGCCAGTGATAAAGATGCGTTTGGCATCATCACACATAGCAACAAATTCAGCTTCAAGGGAACTGTCAGTCGCTTTCAGGATATCAGTGATTTTGTTTACAACTAGATCACGATGCATTGTCATATTTCTAATCCTTTATGCTGCGTCAACCAAAGCACGTAATTCTTTAGCAGATTCTGCTGGAGAAGGTGCACCGTAGATAGCCGCACCAACAACAACGATATCCGCGCCAGCACGAACGGTGCTTTGGATAGTGTCTTTGTTGATACCACCAGCAACAGAAACTTTAACATTCAGACCCAGACCAGCGATGGTTTTCAGATCTTCGAATGGAGTTTGACCAGCAGCTTGTGCGTCCAGACCAGTGTGAACACCGATGATGTGCGCGCCGTTAGCAGCAGCTTCTTTAGCTACAGCAGTTTTATCTTCAACACCGATTAAATCGATTTGAGCTTCAGCATTGTTAGCGTTTGCAGCTTTAATAACGCCTTTCATGGTAGCCATATCAGAAGCACCCAATACAGTAGTGATATCACCACCAGCTTCAAAGAAAGGAGTTGCTTCGTATTCACCAGCATCCATAGTTTTCAGGTCAACCAGGATTTTTTTGTCCGGGTGGGCAGCTTTCAGAGCTTTAACCAGTTTCAGACCGTTGTACTTGATGCAAGGTGTACCGATTTCCAGAATATCGACGTAAGGAGCGACTTGTTCAGCCAGCGCCATAGTTGCGTCAAAATCCAATGAATCCAGAGCCATTTGAATTTCAGCCATGTTATTTTACTCCTAAAATTTTAATAAAAATTATTGCCACGCTTCATTGTGCGAGCGGGACTATAGTTCAGAATTTGGCGGCAAGTCAATTGAGCCAAAATCTGTTGAATCAGGTCGCGACAATTAAGCCGCAACCTGACAGCAGATTGCTAATAAATAATTAGCTTTCCAGATTTGCCAGACGTGTAGCCAGCAGTTCTTCCAGTGATTCCAGTGCTTTGGCAAAGCCATCAATACCTTCAGACAGTTTTTCTGCCGCCATGCGGTTTTCAGCGTGCATGGCATCGAAAGTGGCTTTATCCAAATTCAGTTTTGCAACATCAGATTTTGCAGCAACTTCTGGAGAAAGTTTACGTTCCAGAGTGCCTTCTGTGTTTTGTAACTCATCCAGCAATGCTGGAGAGATTGTCAGCAGGTCAACGCCCGCCAATTCAGTAATTTCACCTACGTTACGGAAACTTGCGCCCATGACTTCGGTGTTATAGCCAAATTTTTTGTAGTAGCTGTAGATTTCAGTAACAGACAAGACACCTGGATCTTCGTTTGAAGGATAAGAATCACGGCCGGTATCTTTTTTATACCAGTCAAGGATACGTCCAACAAATGGAGAAATCAGTGTAATGCCATTTTCCGCACATGCAACTGCTTGGTGCAGACCAAACAACAACGTCAGGTTACAATGAATACCTTCTTTTTCCAGTACTGCTGCTGCCTGAATACCTTCCCAGGTTGAGGCAATTTTGATCAGAATACGATCACGTGAAACACCAGCGGCTTCATATTGCGCAATCAGATCACGGCCTTTGGCAATAGTCGCTTCAGTGTCGTAAGACAGACGTGCATCAACTTCTGTAGAAACACGACCCGGAATGATTTCCAGAATTTTCAGACCAAATGAAACGGCTAAACGGTCAAAAGCCAGAGAGACAACTTCAGATGCCGGTGCATCCGCACCCAAAGATTGACGGGCTGCTTTCAATGTATCGTCAACGATACCTTGATATTGTGGCATTTGCGCCGCAGCAGTAATCAATGATGGATTAGTTGTTGCATCACGTGGAGTGTATTTTTCAATTGCTTGAATATCACCCGTATCAGCAACAACGACGGTCATTTGCTTTAATTGATCAAGTAAATTCGCCATTTTCTTACCTTCTTGAGTTAGTTTGTAGAGCTATTGAGCTTAATAATTTTTAGTATCACAAAATCTGTTTACGGTTAAAAACCGCGAGCAACCCACCATTGGATACCCAATGGTGGGGTAGTAAATTCGTAATAAAGGCTATTTAAGCTTTGCTGCGAATATAACGCTCAACACCTGTTAATGGTGCTGCATTGGCTTTGCTGCGAATATATTTTTCAACACCAGTCATGGGTTTATTTGTTGCTAATTGGTTGCGAATATATTTTTCGACACCAGTTAACGATGAACCACCGTTTGATTGAGCACGGATGTAACGCTCTACACCAGTTAAACCATCATTCGCTTTAGTTGGTGCTGACGCAGCTGCTTTCGATTCAGGTTTGCAACAACTATCGTTGTCAGACGAGAACAATCCTTTGAAAAAGCTGCAGATTGAAGCAAAAAATCCTTTATCACTCATGAGTATACCCCTGTTACATTTTTAACCCCATCTGCCCAACATGNNGACCAATTTATCTGCATGGTCAATAAGTTATGCTGGCAGAACTGGCACAGTGGAATCCGGATGAGTCAGTTAAGCTTAAAAAAAACGAGTGGCACTGGGCCACTCGTTTTTATTCATGCTACTGTTTGTTCTGCTTAC
>NZ_DCSO01000012.1:16175-17083 GCF_002325665.1 Methylophaga sp. UBA1464 | reverse complement strand
CGCAGTTCTTTAGCAGATTCTGCTGGAGATGGTGCACCGTAGATTGCAGCACCAACGACAACAATTGTTGCGCCAGCTTGAATTGTTTTCTGGATGGTGTCTTTGTTCAGACCACCAGCAACAGAAATGCGTACACCCAGATTCAATGAAGCGATTGCTTGCAGATCAGCAAATGGTGTTTGACCAGCTGCCTGTGCATCCAAACCAGTGTGAACACCGATGATTTGCGCACCGTTTTTAGCGGCTTCAGTTGCAACAGCTTTTTTGTCTTTAACGCTGATCAAGTCAATTTGAGCTTCTGCATTGTTAGCATTGGCTGCTTTGATAACGCCGCCCATAGTTGCTTTGTCAGATACGCCCAGAACAGTACAAATATCAGCACCCGCTTCATAGAAAGGTGTTGATTCATATTCACCAGCATCCATAGTTTTCAGGTCAACCAGGATCAGGTTGTTAGGGAATTTGGTTTTCAGGGCAGTGACGATTTCCAAGCCATTATACTTAATGCAAGGTGTACCGACTTCCAGGATATCGACATAAGGGGCAACTTGTTCTGCCAATGCGAGAGTTTGATCGAAGTCCAGAGAATCCAGAGCCATTTGGATAAGTGCTTTTGCCATGCTGACATGCTCCTAATAATTGATTTAGTTTGTAGTTATACGTTGAAAATACGCTCGCAGACTATAAAGCACAACGTTCATTTATGTCAATTTTTCCGGCTTTTACACGATTTTCGCGATCATTCATTACTGGACAGTCTATTTTGTTCTATGCGACGCTTTTTGCCGGTTCAGTTAACTTAACATTATTTAATAAGCAGGTAATCATGCAGACAATCAACAACCTGAGTGGATTCATCATCGATATGGATGGTGTGTTATGGCATGGCAATATGCCGCTGCCGGGGC
>NZ_DCSO01000012.1:15827-16046 GCF_002325665.1 Methylophaga sp. UBA1464 | reverse complement strand
TTTCTATTCTGCGCTACGTTGAGATTCCTTTCGTGCTTGCGACAAATAATGCAAGTCTTACGCAACAGCAATATCTCAATAAACTGGCTGATATGGGGGTAGTCGTATCAGAAAAAGAGATTCTGACTTCCAGTATGGCCACGGCGCGTTATCTCAAAGAAACCTTGCCGGCTTCAAAAAAGAGGGTATTTGTTATCGGCGAGTCGGGGTTAATTGAGC
>NZ_DCSO01000012.1:13595-15592 GCF_002325665.1 Methylophaga sp. UBA1464 | reverse complement strand
TTACTACCCAGCTGATCCGCAATCCAACACTGAGAATATCTGGGCGGATATAGTGGTGTCAGGTTTAGACAGGAAACTGACATGGGATAAGCTGGCCACAGCAACGTTAAATATACGTGCCGGAGCTGAGTTTTATGCCACCAATGCAGATACTACCTTACCCACCGAACTTGGCGAGGTTATGGGAAATGGTGGTGTACTGGCCGCTTTAACAGCGGTAACGGGTGTCGAACCTATAGTGATTGGTAAGCCCGAACCCATTCTGTATCAGCAGGCTTTTGAAATTCTCGGTACAAATAAACATAACACGGTTGCGATTGGCGATAGATTAAATACCGATATATTAGGTGCCGTTAACGCCGGTATGCGCAGCATTATGGTGTTAACCGGAGTGTCATCGGAAGCCGATCTGGCGGATATTGATTATCGCCCCGACTGGATATTTAAGGATATTCAGGAAATCACGACAATATTAAAACAGCTCTGATAATCAGGAGATTGAGATAATGAAAAAAATAATGAACCATGTTGATAAAGTGCTTGAGGAAAGCCTTAACGGCTTTGCCAAAGCGCATCAGGATATTGTTTATTTGCAGCAACAACCCGCATTTGTCCGTCGTTTAACTTTGTCAGAAAAACCAAAAGTTGCACTGATTTCCGGTGGTGGTTCAGGACACGAACCGCTTCACACCGGGCTCGTAGGGAATGGCATGTTGGATGCCGCCTGTCCTGGACAAATCTTTACCTCACCAACCCCTGATCAGATGCTAGCTGCTGCCGAATCAGTAGAAAATGGTGCTGGTGTGTTATTCATTGTCAAAAACTATGCTGGCGATGTGATGAATTTTGAAATTGCGGCTGAAATGCTGGAATGTCAGCATGAGACGGTACTGGTAAAAGACGACGTGTCTTTACCCGAAGCACATAGTACCGGTCGCCGCGGGGTGGCGGGCACATTGATTGTGGAGAAAATTGTCGGTGCCGCGGCAGAACAGGATTACGATCTGTCCCGGTGTAAAGCGCTGGGTGATCGTGTTGCTGATAATACAGCCTCAATGGGTTTTGCCTTAAGCAGTTGTACCGTACCCGCTGCGGGGCGTCCTACATTTGAAATCAGTGAAGACGAAATTGAAATGGGCGTCGGCATTCATGGTGAAAGAGGGCGTGAACCGATGACGATGGCTTCGGCAGAGGAACTGGTTCAGCATGTAACCGCCGCCATTGATAAGGAATTAAATCCTCAGCCTGGTCAGCAGGTGTTGTTACATGTAAATGGTTTTGGCGCGACACCGTTGATGGAGCTCTATCTGGTCTACGATTTGGCGGCAAAATTCTGGGAAGGGAAGGGGATTGAAATCAAACGCTCGTTAGTTGGTAACTTCACAACCTCTCTCGATATGGCTGGTTGCTCAGTGACATTGACCTTACTGGATGAAGAAATGCTCGCTCTGTGGGATGCCCCTGTACATACTGCCGCACTTCGTTGGGGTTGTTAAAAGCGTTAACCACAGAGACACAGAGGGCACAGAGATAGTGATAGATTTCTAAATTGTAATGTCTCAGGGAGGAGGCTTATGAGTAATGAATTAACAGGTGAAATTATTGGTGCGGCAATTGAGGTGCATCGTCAAGTTGGTCCGGGCCTTTTAGAAGCAATTTATGAAGAGTGTCTGATAAGCGAATTAAAGCAGAGAGGTTTACGATTATTGAATCAATATCCCCTGCCAATTTTCTATAAAGGTAGACAACTTAACTCTGCTTATCGACTAGATTTGCTGGTTGAAGACAAAGTAATTGTGGAGTTAAAAACAGTAGAAAGTCTTACTGGGCTTCATAAAGCTCAACTTTTAACCTACCTGAAACTAGCAAAGCTGAGATATGGATTATTACTCAACTTTAATGTTTCAATGATGCGACAAGGCATTGTGAGAATGCTAAACGATTAACCCTCCGCTCCGCATGTTTTTTTTAATTCTCTGTGCCCTATGTGTCTCTGT
>NZ_DCSO01000012.1:12466-13449 GCF_002325665.1 Methylophaga sp. UBA1464 | reverse complement strand
CTCTGTGCCCTATGTGTCTCTGTGGTTAACCATTTTCAAGAATCACATCAGCAATAGCACACAGCATCAACTGGCTGGTGCGGGCACCGGCATCGATATGGCCCCGGGCGCGTTCGCCGAGAAATGATGCTCGGCCTTTGGTGGCGAGCATATCCTCCGTCGATTCCATCCCTTCAATTGCCGCTTGTTTCATACTCTCCAGTGCAATGGACAGTTCGGCTTCATGGGTCATGCTCTCCTGCAGACTGGTTGAGGCTGGAATCAGGGTATCCAGCATGGTTTTTTCACCGATATCAGCTTTCCCACGGGCTTTAATGGATTCCACGCCCGCCGTAAAAATCTCGCTGATACTTTCCAATGCAACAGGTTTCTCTTTGGCTGTTTTACCCATCGTGACAAACATGGATCCAAATAATGATCCCGATGCGCCACCCATGGTCGACATCAATGTCAACCCGATTTTGCTCAACGCGGCTGAAAAGTCCAGTTGTTCCAGTTCATCACGGTTTTTCAGCAATGCGTCAATTCCCCGCTGCAGGTTAATCAGGTGATCACCATCGCCAATCGCCTGATCCAAATGCGCAATTTCATCTGCATGACTGTTTATGGTATCTTTGATAGCGTGGATAAACGGTAAAACAGAAATACTGCTGTCAGACATACATACCTCTTAACCTGGTTATTAGCATAATCGGCTTAGCATAACGTAGCTTTTGATTTCCGAAAACGTCAGAAGCTAAAAAAAAGCCCCAACCCGAAGGTTGAGGCTTTTTATCAGTTTTAAACTAAACCCGGAGGTTTAGAAAATAACTGCTTACCAGCTGATGAAACCACCGATAGCTAATACGTCAGTGTCTAACTCGCCACCGCTGTGGAATTCATCTTCCATTTGCGAGTATTCAGCAACCAGTTTCAGGTTTGAAGTCACATCGTGGTAAACACCTACAGTCCACATGCTACGTTTATCAATATCATAAGTAGCA
>NZ_DCSO01000012.1:7653-12361 GCF_002325665.1 Methylophaga sp. UBA1464 | reverse complement strand
GTCAGGTCTAATGTTGACTCACCATAAGATGCTTTAACTGCTGTTACGCCAGCGAAAGTGTAGCCAGCTTGAACGTAATAACCATCACCATCACGCTCTTTGCCATTAGCATCAGTTGCAGAACCAAACGCAAGGCCACCTAAGTCGCCCACACCTTTGTTGTCATAATAAGCTGCAACAAAGTCAAAGCCGCCTAAACCAAGGTTTGCACCTAATGTCCATGCATTTGATTTGATATCGCCACCAGCACCATCAATTTTTTGAGTCATGCCGCTCAACCAAGCTTTAAACATGCCGCCATCAAAGTTAGTTGCATAGCTCAGGTCAGCTTCATAACGTGGATCTTTTTCTGCGCTTCCGCCAGCTAAAGTGCCAACTTCGTCAGCATCCATAACCGCTAAAGCAACCTTGAAACCAGCCATATCAACTGAAGTCCAACGCATTTGTGAACGCCAGTCGGCATAGTCATAACCGTAACCGATACGACCTAAAGTTGTTTGGCCATTATCCGAGTTACCAGCTACAACAGCACCAACGCCGTATAAAGTTTGGTCTAACAGAATGTTGTGTGAGCCATAAAGACCTAAGCCTTTACCCAGCATTACTTGACCGAAAGCACCATCAACAGTTGCAAACGCTTCACGTTGCTCCATTGCTGAACCGTTCTGGCCTTCGTTAAAGTAGCTACCACCGTTAGTTGATGGAGAGATAGAAACACGTGCACCAACTGTCAAGCCATTGATTTCAGGAGCTTTAACGTTGAAGCCAAAGAATGTTGGCAATAAACCGTTACGAACACGGCTGTTATCGTTGCTGCCACCACCGGCAACGTCTGCATCTGATTGTACGAAGAATTGGTTGATGTTACCGTCAACACTGAATTCGTATCCGTTTTCGCCGCCAACGACGATTGTCGCGTTAGCTGCGCCGGCTGCTGCAAATGCTGCTGCGCCGACTAATGTAGCTAGTGTAGTTTTTTTCATGTCTGTTCACCTTCTAGTTGTTAACAGATTACTTTAAGTTTCTCTCGTAACCGGAATGTTTCGCGGTTAAGACTGTATTTTCCACATCTGAAAAACCTTTGCAACACTTTTACAACAAAAAAATGTGAATTTGGTCATTTTGCCACGAATGTGTGTGTTTTTTACAACAATGAAGGTTTTCATACTATATATGTTAGGACAAAAACAAATTAACCACAGAGACACAGAGTGCACAGAGATTAATATTTGCAGGTAAAGTTGCTGAAACCACTAGTAACAATGAGGAAGAAAGGTAATCCGCAGATTACGCAGATGAACGCAGATTAAACTTTGAAGACTTAATGATTGGTTTTTCGGCCTATCAACAGATCCTATACTAACAATTTAACAAGAGCTTATTGGTTTCGGTGTCTCCGTGGTTAATTTTTATACCCAAACACAAGCAGCCTTCAAAGCTACCTCAATAAATGCAGCTTTATAATATCTGTGAAAATCTGCGTAATCTGCGGATAAACTTCTATTAAATCTCTGTGCCCTCTGTGTCTCTGTGGTTAGTTATCAAAGCAGGAATAGCAGCCAATAAAAAAGCCCGGTTTGCAATGCAAACCGGGCTTTGAATTCGATGGTGGCTCGACCTGGAATCGAACCAGGGACACAGGGATTTTCAATCCCTTGCTCTACCAACTGAGCTATCGAGCCAACAAGGTGCGGTATTAAACCTGCCCGAGTGCCTGCTGTCAAGTCATGTTAAGCATCCCGGGAAGTTGTCCTTGTGGCATTTATGCAGCCATGCTGTAATGACGGGCAGTTTTGCATCGGGGCAGCAAATAAAAATGAATTCAAGCCAACGTATTTTATTGTGGGTCATCAGTGTTTTAGCGATAGCTTCGGCTGTTTATTTTTTTTCGCCATTATTTGATTCGCCAGTCCCTTCAGATAACAGAACGGTTGAAAATCCGGATAGGGATGATAATGATGATGAGAAGCAGCATCATCAATTTGCGCTATCGGTTGAGGTAACTGAAGCCGCCCAGGAATTGGCCTCTATCAAAAGTCAGACGTTGATGGAAAGCTTCCATACTCCAGAGATGCGTGCCTCTGCCGTGGTTATTCCGACACAGGATTTACAATTAGCCCGTTCACGTTGTGTTGAGGCGGAAATGCAACATCGTCTTGCTCAGGTGAATGAACAGGGGATGAGCAAAGAGCTTTCACGCCTGAAAACATTACAGCAGGCAACGGGAAGTGTGGCATCAAAAGAGGTTAATTTCGCCCAGAGCAATTTATTGGTGGCTCAGGCCGAATCCGGGTTAAAACAGCAACTGGTCAACAACTGCCATGCCGAAATACGTCAGCAGTGGCCAGCCCCCATTGCTGACTGGATTATTAAGGGCGGTGAAGATTTCAATCTGCTGATGGCAAGGGAGCAGACCGTTATAAAAGTCATATTGCCGGTGAATCAAAGCTTGAATCAGCGCGCGACTACCATTCGTTGGCAACAAACCAATCAGGAAAATAACGTGGGGCAGGCGCAACGATTGGCCGCTGCCTTTACGGCCGATCCGGTATTAAGTGGTGAAACCTGGTATTTCCTGAATAAATCCTCATCGTTGCGGGAAGGGGCCCGATTACAGGTATGGGTGCCCAATTCCGATAACGCATTATCAGGTGTGATGATCCCATATCAATCCGTCATCTGGTACGCGGGACAACCGTGGACATACCTGCGAATCAATGATGAACGATTCCAGCGGATATCATTGGCGGAAGGCATTCATTCTGTCGAGGGTATTCATCTTCAAAGAGGGATTCATCCGGGTGATGCTATCGTCACCTCAGGGGCTCAGACATTGTTGTCGGAAGAGTTTAAATGGCAAATCCATGATGAAGACGATGATGATGACTAATCGAATTCACTACAAACCATTATTTGATAAATAACAGGAACACGGATGCTCTCTCATTTGGTTGCCTTTTCGGTTCGTGCACGGGGTGTCGTATTGGCTATAGCCGTGTTGATGCTTGGTTATGGCTGTTATCAAATTTATAAAGCCAGTCTGGATGTGTTTCCTGAATTTGCACCGAAGCAGGTTATTATTCAGACCGAAGCATCGGGGTTTACTGCCGAGCAGGTGGAAACGCTGGTTACCCAACCGATTGAAAATGCATTGGGCGGCTTACCGGATGTCATGTTTGTGCGTTCGGCCTCCACTCCCGGTTTATCTGTTGTCATTATTACTTTTGAAGACAAAACCGATATTTATCTTAACCGTCAGTTGGTTTCAGAACGGTTGATGCCGGCACAGGGCCAGTTACCGCAAGGTGTCGGTCCCGCTTTGATGGTGCCGCTTGAGTCGTCTTCCGGCACGATTATGACCATTGGTTTAACGTCGGATCAACAGAGCATCATGCGTTTGCGGGAAATGGTCGACTGGACCTTAACACCCAGATTGCTTGCTGTAGATGGTGTGGCGGATATCAACGTATTCGGCGGTGCTGAAAAGCAAATGCAAATTCAGCTGGATCCGCAGAAGCTTGCCATGTATCAGTTGTCGCCATTAGATATCGTTGCCGCAGCACGCGAAGCTACGGCATTGCAGGGTAGTGGGTTTATTGAAAATGCCAACCAGCGAATGATGCTTCAGGTGATCGGCCAGCCGGTGAGTGCTGAAACGATGGCGAATGTGGTCATTCGTCAGCAGGGCCAATCGGTATTACATCTTGGTGACGTTGCCACAATTGAATATGGTCCGGCTCCAGCAATCGGTGGTGCAGCCATTGGCGGCAAGGCTGGCATTGTGTTGATGGTCATTGGTCAATATAAGGCTAATACGCTGGCTGTGACGCAAGGCGTTGAAACCGCTCTGAACGAGTTTCGGGATGGGTTTGAGGTCGATGGTATTGAGTTACATGCGGATCTGTTCCGCCCAGCCAACTATATACAAACATCACTGGCGAATATTCGACATCATTTGCTGGTGGGCGGCGGTTTGGTGTTATTGGTGCTGTTTTTATTTCTGTTTAATTTACGCACCGCGATAATTTCCATGACAGCGATTCCGTTGTCATTATTTGCGGCATTAATCGTGCTGCTCGAATTCGGCGTCAATATCAATATTATGGTGTTGGGCGGTCTGGCGATTGCCTTGGGCGAAGTTGTGGATGATGCCATTATTGATACCGAGAATATCTTCCGGCGACTGCGGGAAAATGCGGTGTTGAGAGAACCACGGCCCGTTATTCAAATCGTCTATGAAGCGTCCATGGAGGTGCGTAGTTCGGTGGTTTATGCCAGTTTGATTGTGATGCTGGTATTTGTGCCGTTATTAACACTGGGCGGCGTAGCGGGACGAATGTTCGAGCCTTTGGGACAGGCGTATATTCTGGCGATTCTGGCATCCTTATTCGTTGCGTTGACTGTTACGCCAGCACTTTGCCATGTCTTGCTAAGCCGGATTGGCGTCACACGCACTACCGAGCCACCGTTAATTCACTGGTTACAAGTCGGCTATGGGCAGATATTACGAGTCACTTGCCAGTTTCCCAAGCTGATGGTGTTATCCGTACTGATCTTTTGCCTGGCTGGTGCCAGTTTGCTGCCTTATTTCGGCGGACGATTTTTACCTGAGCTGCGTGAAGGACATTACATTATTCATACAGCCAGTGTGCCCGGAACCTCGTTGCAGGAATCATTACGCATAGGTGGTTTAATAGAACAGCGTGTG
>NZ_DCSO01000012.1:1490-7503 GCF_002325665.1 Methylophaga sp. UBA1464 | reverse complement strand
AACGGGGAGCCGATACCTTTGGCACCCATTACAGTGAATATGAAGTGGATCTGGAGCCACTGTCAGGTTCTGAACAACAGGCGATTTTGGATGAAATCCGCGAAATCCTTGAAGAATTCCCGGGGATCAGCTCTGAGGTGAATACCTTTCTGACAGAGCGTATCGATGAGACTATCTCGGGCTATACCTCGCCGGTTGTCGTCAATATTTATGGTAATGATCTTGATGCTCTGGATTACAAAGCACGTGAAGTGGCTGATGTGATGGCAGACATTGAGGGCGCAACGGATATTCAGTTACGTGCACCACCAGGCGAACCTCAGTTGCAAGTGCGGATAAAACTCGAAGAATTACCCCAATGGGGCTTGCAACCGGCGACGGTGATGCAAAACATTAAAGCTGCCTTTGATGGTATTAAAGTGGGTCAGATTGCCGAAGGGAACCGTCTATTTGATATTAACGTGGTTCTGCCACCGCAATTACGTGAACAGCCACATCACTTATTAAGTTTGCCGTTGCGTACTCTGGATAATCGTATGCTGACGTTAGGCGATGTCGCCGAAGTACAGCAGGTTTCAGGTCGTCACGCGATTCTGCACCATGGTGCTCAACGACTGCAAACCATCACTTGCAATGTCAGCGGTCGTGATTTACGTTCTTTCTTTAATGAATTACAGCAACGTGTGCATCAGCAGGTACAGTTTGATGCGGATAACTATCCTGAATTTACCGGCACCGCTGTGGCTGAAGCCGAATCGCGTAAGGATCTGTTAGTGCACTCGGTTCTGGTCGGGCTGGTAGTGTTGATTTTGCTGTTTATGGCTCTGCGCAGTGTGCGGAATACCTGGCTGGTGTTATTAAATCTGCCTTTTTCATTATTAGGAGGTGTGATGGCGGCCTGGTTAACCGGTGGGGTGTTATCTATTGGTTCGCTGGTCGGATTTGTCACACTGTTTGGTATCACACTGCGTAATGCGATTATGCTGGTGTCACACTACCAGCACCTGATTGAACATGAGGGTAAAGTCTGGAACATGGAAACAGCTATTCAAGGTGCACTTGAGCGTCTGCCATCAATATTGATTACAGCGTTGGTAACTGCATTGGCGATGCTGCCGATTGCTATCAACGCGGATAGTCCGGGACGCGAAATAATGGGGCCGATGGCTGCCATTATTATTGGAGGATTGATTTCGTCAACTTTGCTGACTTTGTTAGTTTTGCCCAGTGTGATGTTGCGTTATGGCGAATTTAAAAAACGTCGGGTCAGTCAAATGGAAACCACCATGCAAACGCAATAATGCCGAGTACAAATGCGATCAAAATGATTTCAACAATCATCAGCGACCAATAGCAAAGGTTTCTGTGGTGTTACTTTTCTGTTCAGCAAAGAATTGATAGATATCTTTCAACTCTTCGCCGGAAAAACGGATCAGAATCAATTCCTGTCCCGGATGAATGATGTTTGGATCATATCCCATGGTATGGGTATTAAAGTTATAGACATAACTGGTCGAGACTTTCTGATGCAGGATTTTACCAAGAAAAGAACTTAAACCAGTGGGCAAAGGTTCATCGGCGTCCGCCGGAATAAGCACACTGACATTTTGTTCAGCACCGTTTCGTTGCAGACGGATACCCTGACGAAAATTACGAATCAAACCTGTTTGAATAATGCCCCACAAACCTTGGACATCTTCTTCTGTTACCCGATGCAGATAAAACAGACTGTCCTGCATTTCGGCTGTATCACTATCAATTAAATCGGCGATATCCAGCTTCTGTACACCACGACTGATCGTCACAGACATTTCCTGATCCGCTGGTATATCAGCATCTGCCAGTTCGCTGGCTTTAATCTGCCTGACCTGTTTCTGTTGACGGATCTGTGTAACAGGTGCTGTGTGATCGATATCATCACGTTTTAATAACTCCACCAGCGGAGCAGTGATGGTCTCGCCCTGCTCAGTCACAATGGTAACGGGAGCGATATGATCCTCTTCTTCAGCTTCCAGCTCCTGTAACGTGGTATTTTCGCTGATTTGTTCAGTATAGCGGAGAGTCAGGGGGGTATTAGCGCTAAGCGATTTATCATCCATCAGACTTTTCAGTGTCGTGACACGTTGTTCCAGCTCCGGCAGAGCAATAATACTGTCTGGTCGGACAAACATATCTTCGTATTCATTGACAATAATCGAATCCGAGTTGGAATCAGCCAAACGATCTACAAACTCTTCTGCTTCCTGCTCACGAATGGTTTCACTGTCGGGCAACTCTTCTGCGGAGCGGATTATTTCCAGCGGTAAATCCGGTTCGATGACTTCTATCGGAGGATCAACAGTGAGCTCACTGCGATTTGGCGGGGCGTCACTCCATAACAAGTAGCCAAACAGTAATAACACGATAACAGCGAGTATCGCCGCGACTATTGTAGAACCTGTACGGGCTCGATCCATTTGAAAACCGCCTCA
Source organism: Methylophaga sp. UBA1464 (assembly GCF_002325665.1). Taxonomy (NCBI): domain Bacteria; kingdom Pseudomonadati; phylum Pseudomonadota; class Gammaproteobacteria; order Thiotrichales; family Piscirickettsiaceae; genus Methylophaga; species Methylophaga sp. UBA1464. The sequence goes on along the minus strand of NZ_DCSO01000012.1, from coordinate 5,032 downwards.
GTGCATGTTTATTCAGTCCGAGAATAAGCTACCCAGTGTTAGCAAATCAAGTTTCCGGCACCATGACTGATGAATACATTCCGACGGGGATACATTCTGCAGCCATTGCTCAGTCTGTTGCGGTTGAATCGTGTCAGTCGTTTGCAGCAGGTTCAACAGATGTTGACCCAGCATTGTGGCATCCATATTTTTTTGGCTGACCGCATCTATGACGCTGATCACCATGGTTTTCAGATCTAACTGTGCCAGCGCGACAGGAATTTTTTTAATGATGAGTGAATCATCCTGTGGCTGCAGTTCGAAACCAAAGTTGTCCAGCAAGCTCTGTTGTTCAGCAACAGCTACTTGCTGAGCGGCAGTACAAGGGATATTCAGTGGAACTAATATCGGGCGGCTTTGTAATGGCAGTTTTTGCAGATGCCCGGCAAATTGTTGCTGGCGCAAAGTTGACAGAGCCCTGGGTAAATCAATCAGGTAATGCTGTTGCTGAAACAGTGCCCAGGCAAAGCGTTGATGCAATACCTGTATTAACTGAAAACCATCTGTTGAATTGGATCGATTCACCGGAAATGCTATCTGCAGTGACGATTCATGCCGGGCATTGGAAAACTGGTGCTCCTGATAGCTGGCAGTGGATTCTGCAATACGTGGTGCAGAAGAAGCTGATGACGGTACGGAGTGCACAGGTCTGATTTGTCCATGTAATTCATCGCTAATGGCCCGATGAATAAGGCCGTGAATCAGTCGGGTCTCGCGAAACCGAACTTCGTGTTTGGTAGGATGCACATTAATATCCACTCGGTCCAGTGGAATTGTCATGTATAAAACATAAGCCGGATGCCGGCCGGCCGGAATGAGATCCGCATAAGCCTGACGAATCACCTGACTTATCAGTCGATCCCGGATGACCCGGCCATTAATAAAAAAGTATTGCTGATCGGCTTGTGGCCGATGTGCTTCGGTATGACCCAACCAACCCTTGATATTGATGACATCAAATTGCTGGTCAATAACAAGTGCTTGTTTGACGAAGGTTTGTCCACAGATTTCCCCAATCCTGGCTAATTGCTGTGCATCGCTCTGAGCAATCGGCAGATTTAATTTTTGCTGACCATTTAAATTACACTGAAACCGCACATCAAATCGGCTTAATGCCAGACGTTGCAGTGTCGTGAGAATCTGTTGCTGTTCGGTGCGGGCACTACGGAGAAAGCGTCGGCGTGCAGGCAGGTTGAAGAAAAGATCACGCACCGCCACGGTCGTACCTTTCGGATGTGGAACCGGCTCAGGCATATCTGTTTCAAAATGGATTTGCCAGCCACATTCACTATCATGTTGTCTGGAAATCAAACTCAGATTGGAAACCGAGCTGATACTGGGTAAGGCTTCTCCACGAAATCCCAGACTGGAAATCTGGCTCAGCTGATCACTGGAAGAAATTTTGCTGGTGGCATGGCGACTGAGTGCCAGACAGAGATCATCAGGATGAATACCTGAGCCATTGTCCCGAACCTGAATCAGCTGACTGCCGGATCCTTCAATGGTGACATCAATTTCCGTTGTGGCTGCATCAAGGCTGTTTTCGACCAGCTCCTTAATGACTGATGCCGGGCGTTCGATAACTTCGCCAGCCGCAATCTGATTGGCGAGTTGCAAGGGGAGAGCATGGATACGTTTCGGTGTCAGCATTGACACAGTTTAACAGTTGCGAAGAGGAATTCCGCAGTCAAAAAACGCTTAAGGAATTTTCAGTATATCACCAACATGTAAGGTACTGGTTTGCAGATTGTTGGTTGATTTAAGTTCCATCATATTCACACGATAACGCTGTGCAATGGCACTGAGTGTATCTCCACGGCTGACAATATGCTGCTGAGGTTTGACCTGCTGTGTGATGGGGTTACGCTGGAAATAGCTGCGAATCCCGGCCAACATGGCTTGAGCAAGTTTGTTCTGGTGATTGACATCGTTGAGCTTGCGTTCTTCTTCGGGGTTAGAAATAAATGCTGTTTCTACCAGAACCGATGGAATATCCGGTGACTTAAGTACCACGAAAGCCGCTGATTCAACTTGTTTTTTATGCACAGGTCCAACCCGCTTCAAGCCACCCAGAACACTGTTGCCGACTTCCAGACTGGCTTCCAGACTGGCAGTTTGAGACAAGTCGAGTAATACCGACGCCAACAAATCATCTTTGTCTTCCAGACTGATTCCACCAGCCAGATCTGCAGCATTTTCCCGATCAGCCAAAATCTGGGCTGCTTCACTGCTGGCACCGCGGGAAGACAGAACATAGACGGAAGAGCCTTTGGCACTGGTACGCTGAAACGCATCGGCATGGATAGAGATAAACATATCAGCACCGTTTTGTTTGGCACGTTGAATACGCTGTCTCAGGGTAATAAATTCATCTCGATCCCGCGTCATATAAGCTCGCATGCCCGGCTCGTCGTTAACCAGTTTAGCCAGTCGTCGTGAGATGGCCAGTACGACATCTTTTTCCCGCGTACCGTTGCGGCCAATGGCTCCCGGATCACGACCGCCATGGCCAGGATCAATTGCGATAACAATATCACGACGTGGTAATACTGGTCTGCTTCTCACGGTTGTTGCAGTTGCCTGCGGCAGCTCACTGGATGTTGTTTTAGCCTGCGAGGGAGCGTCATTATTTTTTGCCTGATTAGACGAAGGCTGATCAGTCGATGTTTCAGCATTGGGGTCTGGAGATTGGGTCGTTTTATTTTTGGCAACAGCAGCAGTGGCTGGCCCATGTTTTAAATCAACCAGCAGACGATGGGAGTATTCACCTTCAGGAATCAAGGCTCGGATTTCATAATCTGTGGCTTGTTTAAGATCAAATACCAAACGATAGGTATTTTGATCGTGCTGGGCATGGCGAATTTTATCGACCACGGCACTGTTGAAAGTGGGGGCAATTAAGGCTTTATTGACTTTGGCCGCTTTAATATCCACAACTAAACGATGCGGGTTGGTCAGGGTAAAACTCTTGTACTCCAGTGCTTTATCCAGATCCAGCACAACGCGGGTCAGGTTTTCATTTTGGGAGACACGGATATTTTCTACCGATGCGCTATGCGCCGTGGCAGTTAATATCAGCATTATCCATCCCAATAATAAACGAGACATAGTCAGTTCCTGCAATTTACTCAGCCTTAGTTTGTGATTGAAGGAATAAAAAATCAAGACTTTTTTCTATATTTTTAAAAGAGATACAGAGTAAAGCTGAATTAATTGTGAAGTTTTTCGCAGATATCTGACGCGACTTCTGAATAAGCAGTAAGAATCACTTGTCGGCCGGAAGACTGATAATTCAATGAGATCAGCAGATCCGGTTCAGGTAATACACCTTTACCTTGCTCCGGCCATTCGATTAATGTCAGGGTATTTGCAGAAAAATAATCCTCAATACCGAGATAGAGTAATTCTTCCGGATCCGCCAGGCGATACAGATCAAAATGATAAATATCCCGCTGATGGATAATGTAATGTTCCACCAGAGTGTAGGTCGGACTTTTGACTTA
>NZ_DCSO01000012.1:1075-1461 GCF_002325665.1 Methylophaga sp. UBA1464 | reverse complement strand
AGAGCGGTAAGTAGCCCCCGGACAAAAGTGGTTTTGCCAGCTCCAAGATCACCTTTCAGATGAATGCAAAATGCTGATTCGGGCAATAATACTGCCAGTTTAGCAGCCAAATCCAGGGTGGATTGTTCGTCAGCGAGCCAGAGCATTAATAGATAAGGTTCGCTAATCGACGGAGATGTGGCATCAAATCCATTGCCAGTGTCCCGCGTTCACCATCCAATTCAGCAGCTCTGTCCGCTGCCATACCATGTAATGTCACGCCAACACAGGCTGCATCCATTATCGGGAAATGTTGTGCCAGCAAACCGCCTATGACACCAGCCAGTACATCACCCATACCGCCACTGCCCATTCCTGGATTACCCCAGGTGGAGAGGCGGGTAGGT
>NZ_DCSO01000012.1:0-1034 GCF_002325665.1 Methylophaga sp. UBA1464 | reverse complement strand
GGGTAGGCGCTTCTCCGTTTGAGATTAATGAGCCGGATCCTTTCAGCACGACCACACCACCATAACGTCTTTGCAGCTCATAAACGGCTGCAAAACGATCGGCTTGAATATCTTCTGAGCTGCAACCCAACAAGCGTGCAGCTTCACCCGGATGTGGTGTGAGCACCCAATTGTCATGATGTTGCGGATTTTTGCTCAGCAGGTTTAATGCGTCAGCATCCACTACCATGGGTAAGTTGGTCTCAATCGCTTTGTGGAATAACGCAATACCCCATTCACTCTGGCCTAAACCGGGACCAACCGTTAAGGCATTGGCCGGACGTAACAACGCTTCCAGATCACCGGCATCCTCCACGCCGTAGCACATCAATTCCGGTCGGGCCAGATTGAGGATTGGGCCATGCGTGCTGCGGGTGGCAATACTAATCAGTCCTGCGCCAACACGCGCCCCTGCTTCTGCGGCAACACGTGCTGCTCCCGGCATTCCGTGGTCACCACCAATAATAAATAAATGACCGTATAGACCTTTATGTCCTGTGCGCTCACGCGGTGCTAATCCAGCTGCGTCATTTTCAAGACTGACGCGACGTGCAATTGGAGTAAAGACGTTATAAATGGCGGAAGGGACTTTTAGCGAATCAAAACAGACCTCACCGCAAAAGTTCGGCCCTTCACCGGTAAACAGGCCTTTATTCAGGCCAAGAAAGCTCAAGGTGATGGTAGCGTGAACTGCTGTTCCCAGAGCTCGCCCGGTATTGGCGTGAATGCCGGAAGGAATGTCCAGCGCCAGAACGGGAATACGTTTGGTATGCTGGTTGATAGCATCAATGGCGAGAGCGTAGTCACCACTTACTTCACGGTTAAGACCTGTCCCTAAAAGCGCATCCACAATAACGTCGGTCGTGGGTAATTTATCTTCAAAGCGATGAATTTCATTACCCGTTGCAATATAGGCTTCACGGGCCGCGAGCGCTTCCTGGCTCATTTCCTTCTCGTCGCCAACTTGAAATGCCACGACACGGTAATCTTTTGCT